>JAEDKS010000141.1 GCA_016295665.1 Clostridia bacterium | reverse complement strand
GGACGTGAAGGCCCGGCCGGGCGGCGGCTGGGAGGTGTACCTGAACGGCGGACGGGTGCCCACGGGGCTGGACGCGCTGGACTGGGCCGTGGAGGGCGTGCGGCGCGGCGCCGGCGAGATTCTGCTGACCAGCATGGACACGGACGGGGTGGGCGAGGGCTTCGCGCTGGACGTGACCCGGCAGGTGGCGGACGCGGTGGGCGTGCCGGTCATCGCCTCGGGCGGCGCCGGGAAGATGGAGCACTTCCGGGACGTGCTGACCCGGGGCCACGCGGACGCGGCGCTGGCGGCGACCCTGTTCCACTTCGGCATCCTGAAAATCGGCGACCTGAAGGACTATCTGGCCCGGAACGACATACCTGTGAGGCGATAAGCATGGCATACGAGAGTGAACTGGCCCTGCGGCTTGAGCCCTATACGGCGGGGGAGCAGCCCCGGGGCATGGCGCGGCTCATCAAGCTGAACACCAACGAGAACCCCTATCCGCCCTCGCCCCGGGTGGCGGAGGCGCTGCAGGGGAGGGCGGCGGAGCTGCGGCTGTACCCGGACATGGAGACCACCGCCCTGCGGGAGGCCATCGCCCGGGTAAACGGCCTGCGTCCGGAGCAGGTGTTCTGCGGCAACGGCTCGGACGAGGTGCTGGCCTTTGCCTTCGCGGCCTTCTTCGCGGGGAAGCAGCTGACGGCGCCGGAGGTGACCTACAGCTTCTACCCGGTGTACGCCCGGCTCTTTGGCGTGGACTACCATCCGGTGCCCCTGCGGGCGGACTTCACCGTGGACGCGGACGCGCTGATGCGGGGCACCCCCGTGGTGCTGGCGAACCCCAACGCGCCCACGGGCCTGATGCTGCCCCTGCGCGAGGTGGAGCGTCTGGCCCGGCACACCCGGGAGCGGGGGCAGGTGCTGCTGGTGGACGAGGCCTACGCGGCCTTCGCCCCGGAGAACGCCCTGCCGCTGCTGGCGGAATACGACAACCTGCTCATCGTGCGCACCTTCTCCAAGAGCCACGCGCTGGCGGGAATGCGCGTGGGCTACGCGCTGGGCTCGGAGCGGCTGATGAACGCCCTGCGCCGGGTGCGGGACAGCTTCAACAGCTACCCGGTGGATCGCTTGGCCCAGGCCGCGGCGGAGGCCGCCGTGCTGGACACGGCCTACACCGACGGGCGCGTCCGGCAGATTGTGGAAGCCCGGGACAGGTGCCGCGCCGCCCTGACGGCAGCGGGCATCCCCGTGCTGGAGAGCCGCACGAACTTCCTGTTCGTCCGGGCCGACCCCACGGACGCGGCCCCCGTGCAGCAGGCCCTGCGGCAGGAGGGGATTCTGGTGCGCCACTTCACCGGCGACCGCCTGCGCCCTTGGCTGAGGGTGACGGTGGGCACAGCGGAGGACATGGAGACCGTCACCGAAGCCCTGCTGCGCCTGTGCCGCCGGGCGGATGAATGACAAACGAAAGGCTCATGCGCCGGGACACACGCCCGGGTTCGCATGAGCCTTTTCCAGTAGGTTTATCCGTGGTAGCCGTTCTCCGCGAAGTCCTCCACGCGCTCCGCTGGCACGAAGCCGCGCACCCGCACCCCGCTGATGGTCGTCTCGATGTACGCCCAGTCGTTGCCGAGCCAGCCGAGGAAGGTGACGTCCCGGCTGTCCGGGATGCCGAGGATGCCGCCGCCGCAGAGCGGGTCATCGGTGACCGGGCAGTCCTCCGTCAGACGGGCGGGGAAGGCCTGCAGCGCCAGCTCCGGAACGGACACGCCCCGGGGCAGGGCGGCAGCCTCGATGTAGCCAAACCGCATCTGTTCGCTGCTGATGTCGTACTGCACCAGCAGCCAGTCGCCCACGCGCCCGAACACCTGCACCCAGTCGTTGGTGGACATCGCGGCCCTGCCCTCCGCGCCCCGCAGGTAATCCGTGCCCGGCCCGGTGTACACGCTGTACTTCCGGTTGGAGGGAAACGCGATCTCCCCGGGCTGGGGCAGACCATAGAAGCTGACCGACGCGGGGATGGCGGGGGGATTGGTCAGCACGGCCTGCGCGGCCTTCACCGTCCAGGGGAAGGTGTTCACGTTGAACTGCTCGAATCTGCGCCCGTACACGCCCCGGGCCACGCCGAGGGGCCGGGCGGTGTCGAGGTTCTCGTAGGTCAGCTTCGCGTCGTAGACCTCGATGGCGATCGTGTCCTCCCCGTCAAACCGGGCCAGGTTGTTCAGAATCCACACCCCGTCCCGGCGGCGGAAGGTGTAGCGCAGGTCATCGAACTCCCCTGTGTCCACCGGATACCGCACCGTGACCCGCAGCCCCGCCACCGCCACGCAGGGCAGGCTGTCCCCCTGCAGCACGGCCTTGTCGGAGAAGTCCGTCACCCGCAGGCCGCCCCTGCTGTCCGGCCCCAGCAGGCAGAGGATGTTCATGCGGTCATTCGTCACCACCGCCGCGCCGACCCCGCTGTCCGGGTCGTAGTCCCAGGCCGCCTCCCCCGTGACGGAGGAGGTCGCGATGCGGTACCCCTCCCAGCGCCCCCCGGAGAGCGCGTCCGCGATGGCGGCGGGCACCGTCTCCGCAGCCCCTCCGTCCGCCAGGGCCGCAGCGCATCCCCCCGCGACGCACAGCACCGCCAGCGCGATGCCCAGCCACCTTCTCAACCGTTTCATGTCCCGTACCTCCTGTTTTCTGCCCATGGCCCCATGGGCGACTTCACCCATGGAACGGAAGCCCGGGGGCAATTCTTCCCAGCCCGTCCATTTTGTTACAAGTCATCCCCCCGCAGCGCCTCCCCCCAGACCGCGACAAGCCGCGTCAGCGACCAGGCGGCGTTGGCGGGGCTGGTGGAGGGCATCACGATGGCGGGCAACCCGGTGACGGGCTCCAGATACCGGCGGTACATCCGCCCGGACAGGGCGCCGTTGCACAGCACCCGCCGGATGGGCGCGCCGTCCAGCACCCTTCGGATGTCGGTGGGCACCACGTCCCGGACGGAGGCGTCGGAGGAGCCGGTGATGGTGCAGGAGGCGATGCAGTCCCACAGCGCCAGCTGATGAGAGAAGACCAGCGTCGTTTTTTCGTCCGTGGTGACGGGCACGGGCGCGCCGAACACCGCCGCCAGCATGGGCCAGAAGCGGTTCTGCGGGTGTCCGTAGTAGAACTGCTGCTCCCGGCTCCGGACGGAGGGGAAGCTGCCCAGAATCAGAATGCGGCTCTCCGGGCACATCAGCGGCGCGAAGGGGTGCTGTACGGCCTCAGGCATGGCGGACGCTCCTTTCCTCAGGTCAGGTCGAGCCGGTACCACCGGGAGGGGAAGGTCTCCGCGCCGTCGAAGGTGCTGTAGGAGCCCGTGTGGTCGAAGCGCAGCCCGCACTTCTCCATGACCCGTCCGCTGGCGGGGTTGTCCACGGCGTGGTTGGCGGTGAAGGAGCGGATGCCCAGGCTGCGGGCGAAGTCGATCATGGCCCGGGCGGCCTCGGTGGCGTAGCCCTGTCCCCAGCAGTCGCGCCGGAGGTTGTAGCCGAAGGACCAGGCGCCGGGGGAGCGCTCGTCCTCCCCGATGTCGCCGCTGCCGATGAGCAGGCCGTCCTCCCGGCGCACGAAGCCGAAGGGGTAGCTGATGTCGGTCTGGACGACGGTCGAAAGCCAGCTGCGGGTCTCCTCCACGCTGGTGTAGAGGTTGTAGGGCATGAAGCGGTTGACCACGGGGTCGCTGAGCCAGACGAAGGCAGCCTCCGCGTCCGCCTCGGACAGGGGGCGCAGGATGAGCCGGGGGGTCATCAGGGTGATGTGGGGCATGGCGCTTCCTCCTTTGCAAAAGGCCCGCCCGGATGCCGGGGGGCCGCAGCTTCACTCCAGGATGATGCGGGGGTTGTGCTCGCTGGGACGGTACATCACGAACCGCCGCCCGATGCACTGCACCGGCTCCGCGCCCAGCCGCTCGCAGAGGTCGCTGAGCGCCTCCTTCGCGGTGACGGGCGCGCCCTGATTCACGCAGCCCTTGATGAGCTCCCGGGCCTCCAGCGCCAGGGACGCCTCGTGAACCGTGGCGTCGGTCACGCCGCTGACGCCCACGTAGAGGATGGTGTCCATGGTGTTCGCCATGGAGCGGAGATAGGCACGCTGCTTGCTGGTCATCTGACAATGCTCCTTTGCTTGGAAAGTGGTGGAAAGTGGTCGGTGGAAACAGACTCCGGTCGGGAAGGGTCACTCCACGAAGTCGAACTCCATGTCCACCATGCGGACGGTGTCGCCCTCCCGGGCGCCGGCGCGGCGCAGGGCGTCGATGACGCCGGTGCGGCGCAGGGTGCGGTGGAACCAGTTGACGCTCTCGTCGTCGTCGAAGTTGACGCTGCCCAGCAGCCGCTCCACGGCGGCGCCCTGCACCTCGAACACGCCGCCCTCGCAGGTCACGGTGTAGTCGTCCGGGCGGATGACGGTCTCATCCAGCTCGATCTCCTCCTCGAAGTGGACGATGGGCGGCAGGGTCTCCAGCGCCCGGGCGGTCTCGTCCAGCAGCGCATCGAAGCCCTGATGGGTGGCGGCGCTGACGGCGAACACGGGCCAGCCCTTGGGGGCCACGTGGGCCCTCAGCCGCGCCAGGTGCTCCTCCGCGCCGGGCAGGTCCATCTTGTTGCACACCACGATCTGGGGGCGCTGGGCCAGCTCGCCGTAGCTTGCCAGCTCCGTGTTGATCTGGTCGAAGTCCGCCACGGGATCCCGTCCCTCGCTGCCGGAGATGTCCACCACGTGCAGCAGCAGCCGGGTGCGCTCCACGTGGCGCAGGAAGTCGTGGCCCAGCCCGGCGCCCTCCGCCGCGCCCTCGATGAGCCCGGGGATGTCCGCCAGCACGATGTCCTTGCCGTACCGCCGGACGATGCCCAGATTGGGGGTCAGGGTGGTGAAGTGGTAGTTGCCGATCTTGGGTCTGGCGGCGGTGACCACGCTGAGGATGGTGCTCTTGCCCACGTTGGGGTAGCCCACCAGCCCCACGTCCGCGATGGTCTTGAGCTCCAGCAGGAAGGTGTGCACGTCGCACTTCATGCCGGGCCGGGCGAAGTTGGGGGCCTGCCGGGTGGCGGTGGCGAAGTGCTGGTTGCCCCAGCCGCCCTTGCCGCCCCGGAGGATGCGCCGGGTCTCGCCGGGGGTGTCCATGTCGGCGACCACCGCGCCGGATTCCTGGTCGCGCAGCACCGTGCCCACGGGCACCTTGATGAGGATGTCCGCGCCGTTTTTGCCGGTACAGCGCCCGGCGCTGCCGTTGCCGCCGGCCTCGGCGGTGTACTTGCTCTTGAAGCGGAAATCCAGCAGGGTGTGCATGTTGGGGTCGGCGTAGACGAGCACGTCGCCGCCCTTGCCGCCGTCGCCGCCGTCGGGCCCGCCGTTGAGCACGAACTTCTCCCGGTGGAAGGAGACGCAGCCGTCGCCGCCGTTGCCGGCCTTGCAGGTGATTTTGACATGATCCACAAAGTTGCCCATGGAAACCTCCGTCTGCCGCGCCCTCCCGGGTGGGGAAGCGGGCGAAATCGTTGAACGGGGAGTATTATACCACAGTTTGCAGCGTTTTGCATCATGATTTTGCGCATCCCTGCCGGGAACCTTCGGGCCCCGGGGTCTTTTTGCGGCAAAATCCACCGGGCGACTTGTAAAACATGACAAAACCGGCGGATGAAGGTTGACAACCCCCGGAAAGACGGGTATCATTAAGGATGGCATTCCCGGTACCCGTGTTGAATGATGGGCCCTGAGGCCCTTGAATGTTCGGAGGTTCCACGGTATGAACAAAAGCAGGCGCTGGCTGTCCCTTCTTCTTATGGTGACCCTGCTGGTCACGATGCTCCCCGCCGGAGCGCTGGCGGAGCGAACGATGCTGCGGGTGAACCTGTACGGTCTGACGCCCGGGCCGGACGGCAGCTGGACGCTGAAGCAACTGCGCGGCGCCTTTGTGGTGCAGCAGGGTGACAGCACGCTGGATCAGCTGACCGTGGGGCCGAACCTGTCCCAGCTGGTGACCCTGCCGGGGACGGAGAGCGTGCTCCTCGTGCCCGTGGCGGAGAAGATGCCCGAGGGCTATCTCTGGTCGGAGAGCGGCTACACCGTGTCCATCATCGCCGACCGCGTAAACGAGCAGACGGTCTACCTCTACGCCGCCCGGGGTCTTGTGACCGTGCAGGCGGACGGAGCGGCGACCTATGTGCTCCTGCCCGAAGCGCAGGCGGACAGCGACGCGCCCGATGCCTCCTGGGAAATCCGCACGGACGAGGCGGGTCTCGGACAGGCGGGTGAGTCCATCCCCGTGGGCACCTATGTGCTGCGCCAGACCGAGGCGGCCCCGGGCCAGCCCACCGCCCCCGACCAGGTGGTGGAGGTTGCGCCCTACTTCG
>JAEDKS010000140.1 GCA_016295665.1 Clostridia bacterium | reverse complement strand
CTGTGGCTGCCGGGGGGTGACCACATCCGGCTTCGTCCTGCGGACAAAGCCACCTTCCCCAGCGGGGAAGGCTTGGGGGGAACCGGCGGCTTGGGTGCAAAAAGGCCCCCGGCTCCGGGGGAGCGGGGGCAACGGCACCCGGGGGCTTCGCCCCGGGCGCTGGGCAGGGGCAGGGCACCGGGCACCGGCGCTGGGGGCTTCGCCCCGGGCGCGGGCGCGGCGGGGGTCAGGACTGGACAATGTTGTTGACCCAGACGCCGCGGGCGATCATGGTCAGGCCGACGGCGCACTTGGCGATGACCAGCAGCTGACAGATCAGGAACACCGGGACGATGGTCAGGTCGGTCAGGAGGGTCAGGAGGAAGGCCGTGGGGAGCGTGATGCACCACTCGAAACAGCTGTCGAACAGGAACGTCACCAGCGTCTTGCCGCCGGAACGGAGCGTGAAATAACACGCGTTCGCCAGACTGTTCAGGGGCATACACAGGGCGGAAATCAGCAGGAAGTCCGTGGCGAGGGTGCGCACGCTGTCGGTGGCGGGGTACAGCATGGGAATGAACGGGGACAGCATCGCCATGACGGCACCGATGACCACGCAGATCAGGACGGAGAAGGTGATGAGCTTCCGGTCGGTGTCCCGCGCCTCGTCCAGACGGCCTGCGCCCAGCAGCTGGCCCACGATGATGCCCACCGCGTTGCCCATCGCCAGGAAGGCTACGTTGAACACGTTGGAGATCGTCGAGGACATGGTCTGGGCGGGGACGACATCGAGGGAGTGGAGGGAGTAGCACATCGCCAGCATCGCCATGCCGCCGGCCCACAGGGTCTCGTTCAGCATCAGGGGCAGCGTCTTTTTCGCGATGGCGACGGTCAGGGGAGCCGGGATGCGCAGGCTCCGGTAGGCGCCCCGGATGAACGGATTCCGCGCGGGGTGACGGTGCGTCCAGATGATGACAATCAGCATTTCCGCCACGCGCGAGATGACCGTGGCAATCGCCGCGCCCCGGATGCCCAGGGCCGGGAAGCCCAGCAGGCCATAGATGAGCAGGGCGTTAAAGCACAGGTTCACCAGCACCGACACCACGCCCGCCACCATCGGTACCACCGTACAGCCCGTTTCACGCAGGGTGCCGGCGTAGCACTGGGTCAGCACGAAGGGCACAAAGCCCAGGAGCATCAGGTGCAGGTAGTCCTTCGCATACCCGAGGGTCGAGAGGCGGTCGGCCTCCGTGGCCTCGCCCTTCAGGTAGAGGGAAATCAGCGTCTCGTCCAGCGTCAGGAACAGCAGGGTGCCCAGCAGGGCCAGAATCAGGCCGATATACAGCTTGAAGCGGAAGGCGTAGCGCACGCCGTCGTGGTCGCCCTTGCCGTAGTACTGGGCACCGAAGATGCCCGCGCCTGACACCGCGCCGAAAATCGCCAGATTGAACACGAAAATCAGCTGGTTCGCGATGCCTACGCCGCCCATGGGGAGCGTGCCCACGCTGCCGACCATGATGTTGTCCAGCAGGCTCACGAACTGCGTCACGCCGTTCTGAATCATGATGGGTACCGCCACCGCCATTACCATGCGGTAGAACGCGGCGTTGCCGATGTAGCGGGAGAGGAATGCCGTTGGCTTTCGGGTGTTCATGGTGCGCCTCCTGCGGGCCTCGTCGTTAAGGTACAGCATTCATCAGTATAGCACACTTTGCGGGGATTGTAAACGGGGGCAGGAAATGAAAGGAAAATCAGGGGGTGCCGGACACGGAATGGTGCGGGAATGAACCGTTCAGGGAAAAACATTTTACACAAATTTAACGCAAAGCCTTGCGGCGGGGACGAAATGGTTGTATAATGGAAGCAGGACGGGCCCCCACAAGGCGCGGGGCTCCATCGACAAATTCATCTTCCGAGGAGGTACACCATGAAAAGGCTCGTGGCTCTGTTCCTGGTTCTGGGCATGATGCTGTCCCTCGTCTCCGTGGCGAACGCTGACAGCGATTATGTCATCCGCATCTACTCCAACTCCAACTCCACCGAGCGCACCAACTGGCTCATCAATGAGGCCAAGAAGGCCGGGTTCACCATCTCCCTCGATGACAACTCCGTCATCTCCGGTGACACCGCCGCCATTCAGGCCGCCAATGAGAACAAGGACGGCGACCTCATCTTCGGCCTGAACGAGACCCGCTGGACCCAGCTGGTCGGCGGCACCTATGAGAACCTGAAGGTCATGGACTGGACACCCTCCTGGGCTGAGGAGGTCGGGCAGTATGTGTACCCCGGCAAGGCCTACGGTCTGGTGATTCAGAACATCCTGATGCTGTACCGTGACGACGAGCTGGGCACCAAGGGCGAGAAGCTGTCCTTCGAGCACTGGGGCGACATCGTGGACTGCGGCTACACCTGGTACCGGCAGGGCAAGGTCGGCGGCACCACCAACAGCAACATCAACAACGCCATGCTCTTTGCCTACACCGACCCCACCTCCCCCGCCGGCGGCATCTCCGTGGAGGGCTGGAAGAAGCTGTGGCAGTACTGCGCGGGCGGCGTGTTCACCGGCGACAGCTACGGCTTTGAGCCCCTGAACCGCGGCGATGTGCAGGTGTCCACGTTCTACTCCTCCTCCCTGTACGGCATGGTGGACGCCGCCGCCGGCAGCTCCGATCACCCCCTGCTGGGCACCCTGGAGCCCGAGAACTGGGGCATTGTGGACATCGCGGACGGCACCTACTACATCGCTGAGTACCTGGGCATCCTCGACCGGGCGGGCCGCACCGAGGAGGAAACCGAGGTCGTGAAGGCCTTCGCCGAGTGGTTCGGCTCCGCCGAGGTGCAGGCGGCCTGGGCCGATGAGTTCGACTCCTACCCCTGCAATCAGGCCGCGTCTGCCATGATCTATGACGAGACCCCCGAAATCTACACCCTGGAAAACTGCTCCCTGAAGATGGTGGAGGGCACCGACATGAACTATGCGTCCTACGTCGCGGCCCACAGCAAGGAGTGGACGAACATCATGACCAACCTGGGCTTCTACTGGGCCGACGCCTCCGCCGCCCCCGCAGAGCCTGACTGGGACAACCTGGACTGGTCTGTGCTGACGCAGGCGGCCCAGTAACCGATTCTATGCCAACGCAACGGAGCGGCGGGCCGGAACCCTTTCGGCCCGCCGCTTTCCTTACAAGGAGTGTGCCCCATGATTGAATTGAAGGACATTGTGGTCAAATTCGGGGACTTTGAGGCGCTGCATCAAATCAACGTGGACGTGAAGGAGGGGGAGTTCTTTACCTTCCTCGGGCCGTCCGGATGCGGCAAGACCACCACGCTGCGCACCATTACCGGGTTTATTGAGCCGGTGAGCGGCACCGTGAATGTGAACGGGGAGGACATCACCCATGTGCCGATTGAGAAGCGCAACATCGGCATCGTGTTCCAGAGCTATGCCCTGTTCCCCACCATGACCGTGTATCAGAACATCGCCTTCGGACTGAAGGTGCAGAAGCTGAAAAAGAAGGAGATTGACCAGAAGGTGCGGGACATCGCCCGGAAGGTCGATTTGACCGATGAACAGCTGGAGAAGGCCGTGAGCCAGCTCTCCGGCGGACAGCAGCAGCGCGTCGCCATCGCCCGGGCCCTCGTCACCGGGCCGAGCATCATCTGCATGGATGAGCCCCTGTCCAATCTGGATGCCAAGCTGAGGGTCGGGCTGAGGAACGAGCTGAAGCGGATGCAGCGGGAGTTCGGCATCACCACCATCTACGTGACCCACGACCAGGAGGAGGCGCTGACCCTGTCCGACCGCATCGCCGTGTTCAACAAGGGGTACATTGAGCAGATCGGCACCCCCAACGAGGTCTACAACCACTCCAAGACCGAGTTCGTGTGCAACTTCATCGGGGACATCAACCCGCTGTGCGATGCGCTGGCGGCGCGGATGGGGCTGGATATCCATCGGCACCACTTCATCCGGCTGGAGCGCATCCGGGTCAACGCGCCCGCGCAGGGCGGGGAGGTGCGCATGGAGGGCACCATCAAGTCCGGAGAGTACTACGGGCTGTACATCAAGTACTTCATCGACTGCGGGGCGCAGACGCTGAAGGTCATTGAGAAGAACGACGGCATCAGCATCCATAGCCCCGGGGAAAAGGTCATGGTCGCCATCTCCCCCCGGGATGTGATGAGCTACGACGCGTAAAGGGGGGATGGGTATGCAGGCCAAGCGCTCCGGCGGGCTGAGGGTCGACATGATTTGGAAGGCCTTCGGCATCGCGTTCTTCGTGTACCTGTTCTTCGGATTCATGCTCCTGCCCTGCCTCAATACCCTGACGCAGATCTTCACCGTGAGGAACGCCGCCGGGGACATCGACCCGCTGGCGGTCATCCGGTTCTTCTTCGCCGGGAATATGCCCAGCTTTGTGGGCAACTCGCTGAAGTTGGCGGTGTGTCTGGTGGTCACGGTCAACGTGGTGGGCGTGTCCATCGTGCTCTTGACCGAGTACTTCGACATCAAGGGCGCGAAGATTCTGCGGCTCGGGTACATGACCACGCTCATCTACTCCGGCGTGGCCCTCGTGACCGGGTACCAGTTCCTGTACGACAACGACGGCATTCTGACCACGTGGCTGGTGCAGATTTTCCCGAATATGAACAAGCAGTGGTTCTCCGGGTTCGGGGCCGTGCTGTTCACCATGACCTTCGCCTGTACCAGCAACCACGCGCTGTTTTTGCGCAACGCCATTCGCGGCATCGACTACAACACGGTGGAGGCCGCGAGGAACATGGGCGCCAAGCCCTTCAAGGTGCTGCTGAAGGTCGTGTTCCCCACGCTGATTCCCACCATGTTCTCCCTGACCGTGATGACCTTCATCACAGGACTCTGCGCCATGTCCGCGCCCACGCTGCTGGGGTACGATTCCATCAACCCGGAAATCGTGCGATTGGCGGGGTCGTCGGTGGCGGATGAGGCGTTCCCCCAGGCAAGGGCCGCCCTGCTGTCCATTATCCTCGCCATGTTCACCATCATTCTGCTGACCGTGCTGTCCTCCTACGAGCGGAAGGGGCACTACCTGTCCGTCAGCAAGACCAAGGCCAAGCTGGTCAAGCAGAAGATTCAGAACCCCGTCGCCAACGTGCTGGCCCACGCGTATGCCTACGTGCTGTTCCTCATCTACATGACCCCCGTGGTGATGATTGTGGTGTTCGCGTTCCAGAACTACACCGCCATCCGCTCCAAGACCATCGACTTCGGCGGCTGGACGCTCATCAACTTCTTCGGCAGTCAGGACTACGAGTACATGACCACAAGGGGCAAGCTCAGAACCCGCACGGATGCCATCTCCGGCCTGTTCTCCAACGCCGATACGGTGGGCGGCATCCGGCTCAGCTTCGTCATGAGCGCCATCGCCGCCGCCCTGGCCTGCGTGATTGTGGTGGTGGCGGTCAACTACATCTTCCGCAACAAGGGCAGGAAGCGGGCCGTCGCCATGGAGTATGCCATGCTGTTCCCGTGGCTCCTGCCCACCATCCTCATCTGCTACTCCTACCGCACCTACTTCAACAGCGAGGTGTGGTACGTGTTCGGACAGAATCTGTACTACAAGGATAACGTCCGGTTCCTCATCATCATGGCCTACACGGTGGTCAAGCTGCCCTTTGCCCTGCGCATGATTAAGGCGGCGTTCTACGCCATCGACGAGGAGCTGGAGGACGCGGCGCGGAATCTGGGCGCGTCCAGCCTCGTCACGTTCCTCAGGGTCAAGCTGCCCATCGTGCTGCCGAGTGTGCTGGCGGTGTTCGCGCTCAACTTCAACGCGCTGTTCACCGAGTACGATATGTCCGCCACCTTCCACTCCAGCTACGGCAAGAGCTACGCCATGGTCATTCAGAATATGTGCGCCGAGGAGGGCCGGGACGGCTACAACGTCAATGCCACCGGCAGACGGTGCGCGTCGACCGTGTTCATTATGGTCGTGTCGGGCATTATCCTGTACCTCGTGTACGGGGTCGGGGCACGGGATTTGGGAGAGAGACTGGAGAGACGGAAGATTTGGAAGCAGAGGTTGCAGAGGGTGAAGGGGGTGTTTGTCAGGGGGGAGAAGAAAGAGGTGAAGGCTTGAGGGGGTGGGTACCACTCCCTCAGTCACCTTCGGTGACAGCTCCCTCGGGGAGGGAGCCTTTTGGGGCGGGGTCAGCGGCGCGGCGGGTGACCTGTTGGGGTACGGGGGCCGGCGCAACGGCTCCTGCCGGTGCCCCCGAACCAGACTGGAGTGTGCACTCAGGACTCGCAACCCCTCCGGCCGCTCACAGCCACCGCCGAACGGAGGTATCATAAAACCCCGACCCCGAACGAAACAAGGGGCACGGGGGTCCGGGGCCGACGTGTTACACCGGCAAGTCGTCGGCCCCGGTCGGCTT
>JAEDKS010000139.1 GCA_016295665.1 Clostridia bacterium | reverse complement strand
ATCAGGAGATCATGCTGGTGAACAAGTGGGACTACCTGTGGGGCGGCGAGCCCGAGCGCTTTGATGTGGTCATCTGCCACTACCCCGGGCGCGGCAACACCAACTTCGTCAAGCGCGTGGTGGGCCTGCCCGGCGACACCGTCGCCCTGGTGGACGGCTATCTGTACGTCAACGGCGAGCGCTACGAGGAGCCCTATCTGGTGAACCGCTCCTATGTGGACTTCGGGCCCTACACCGTGCCGGAGGGGTACTACTTCATGATGGGCGACAACCGCTCCAACTCCAACGACAGCCGGAGCATGTACGTGGGGCCCATCACCCGGGACATGATTCTGGGCCGGGTGTCCTGCGTGCTGTTCCCCTTCAACCACTACCGCGGCATCGTCAACGGCCTGGACTACACCGGGGAGCCGGTCATCCTCGCGCCCGAGGCGCATGACTGAAACGGTGCGCAGACCAAAGCAGGACGCCCGGGGGACGGAACCATCCACCCCGGGCGTCCTTTTCGTATGCGTTTCGGCTATTCCCTGTGATTCCGCACCGGCCCTCGGAGCAGATCGCCGGCATGGGCGTCCACGGGCAGGGGCATGCGGATGAGCTCTCCGGCGATGCCCAGGGTGTCCAGCGTCTCGCCGGTCTTTTCCCGCAGGAAGGGCACCGCCGTCACGGGCACGATACCCTGCGGGGTCATCAGCTCCAGCGCGTCGCCGCGCAGGAAACGGTTCTTCAGCCGCAGCCGGGCGGGCGTGCCGGCGGGCGCGTCCTCCACCACGGCGGCGATGAACTCCCGGGACTGGTGAAAGCCCTCCGCGCCGCCGGGATGCTCCGGCGTTCCCAGCAGGAAGCCCGTGTCGCTGTCCCGGTGGCTGGCGCACCGCAGCTCGTCCAGCAGCGCGGGCAGCGCGGCACGGAAGGCGTCCTCCCCCGCCGCCAGCAGGTTCAGCGCCCGGCGGTACGCACCGGTGACCACCGCCACATAGTAGGCGGTTTTCATGCGGCCCTCGATCTTCAGGCTCGACACCCCCGCCGACACCAGCTCCGGCAGCAGGGGCATCAGGTTCAGATCCCGCGCCGAGAACAGGTAGGTGCCGTGCTCGTCCTCGCAGACGGGCAGGTACTCGCCGGGGCGCTTCTGCTCCATCACCGCGTACTGCCACCGGCAGGGCTGGGCACAGGTGCCCTGATTGCCGCTGCGCCCCGACAGCGCCGCCGACAGCAGGCACCGCCCGGAGTAGGCCATGCAGCTGGCCCCGTGCACGAAGCACTCCAGCTCCACGTCCGATGGCACCTGGGCACGCAGGGCGCGGATGCGCTCCAGGGACAGCTCCCGGGCCAGAATGACCCGCTCACAGCCCAGCGCCCGATAGTGCCGCACCGCAGCGGCGTTCACCGTGGACGCCTGGGTGGACACGTGCAGCGGCAGCTCCGGCACCTGCTCCCGCAGGGTCACGATGGCGCCCAGGTCGCTGACGATGGCGGCATCCACCCCCGCCGCGCAGGCCTGACGGGCCGCCGCCACAAAGCCGGGCAGCTGGTCGTCAAAGGGGAAGATGTTCATGGTCACATAGAAGCGCCGGCCCGAGGCGTGGCACAGGGCCACCGCCTCCCGCAGCTCCGCCTCGTCGAAGTTGCCCGCATAGGCCCGCAGCCCGTAGGCCTTCATGCCGCCGTACACCGCGTCCGCGCCGAAGTGCAGCGCCGCCTTCAGCGACTCCATGCTCCCTGCGGGGCAGAGCAGCTCGGGCATGGTCATCACTCGATCCCCCTCGATTCGTCGTACTGCTTCCACAGCGGCGCGTAGATGGCCACCGCCTGATTGTGCTCCTCCAGCGTGCGGGAGAAATGCAGCTCGCCGCTCTCCGGATCCTTGGCACAGAAGTACAGGTAGTTCTCCGCCAGATACGTCTCGTCCGGGTACAGCGCCGCCTGGATGGCATCCGTGCTGGGCGCGCAGATGGGGCCCACCGGCAGCCCCGCGTACAGGTAGGTGTTATAGGGGCTGTCCACCTGCAGGTCGGACTGGCTGAGGCTCATCTTCCGGACGCCGGTGATGTAGTGGATGGTCACGTCGCTGCCCAGCTTGATATTTTGCTTCAGCCGGTTGTGGAACACTGCGGAGACCCGGGCGAAGTCGTCCTTCTTGGCCTCCTTCTCGATGAGGCTGGCCAGAGTCAGCATCTCATCCATGGTGTAGCCCAGCTCCTGCGCCCGGTCCTGCCAGTCCGCCGGGAAAGCCCGCTCGGTCTGGCTGAGCAGCTTGCGGATGATGTCATCGGCGGTGGCGCTGGTGTAGACCTCGTAGGTGTTGGGAGCCAGGTAGCCCTCCAGCACATACTTGCGCTTCGCCGCGTCCTTCGTCGCCAGCACGTCCGCCACATAGTAGTAGTCGCTGTAGTCCGTGCCCGTGCGGCACTTCTCCAGGAACTCCGCCGTGTCCTCCAGCGCGCCGCACTTCACCAGATACGCCGCAAACTCCTCCAGCGTCCAGCCGGGGATGAGCGTGATGTTCCGCACGAGGGGGTTGCCGTCGCCGCGCGTCAGCAGGTCGGCAATCTCCGTGAAGGGCATGCCCGGAGACAGGGTGTAGGTGCCCACCTGCAGCTTCTGTCCCAGCCCCGCGAAGTCACAGTAGTACTTGAACACGGTATGGGAGCGGATGAGCCCCGCCGCCTCCAGATTGTTCGCCACCCGGGTCAGGCTCTGCCCGCTCTCCACCTGGAAGATGACCTGCTCCCCGGAGTCCGGCTCCGGCGGCGCGAGGAAGGTGTCGTAGACCCGGTTCCATGCCGCCGTCAGTATGCCGATCACCACCACCAGCGATGCCACGCCAATCAGCACCGGGCGCAGCAGGCACCAGAGCCTGTCGTACCAGTACACGCCCAGGGCCCGCTCGTCCCGCATGCTGCGGTAGGTGTAGTTCCGCTTCTGCTTCCTGTCCTTCAAGGCAGCTGTCCTCCTTTGGTTCCCGGCGCTTGGGCGCGGGCGTCAGTTCATGCCGGGCAGGGGAATCTCCAGATCCGCCGCCTCCAGAATGATCCTGTTGATGTCCGCCAGCGCCTGCTGCAATCGCATCTCCGCCAGCAGAAACTGGCTGCTCTCCCCGCCGGCAAAGAGCAGCGACATGATGCCCTGAAAGCGCTGCATGTCCTGCTCGTCCACGGGGTGACCGCTGACCGTCGTCATCTGGATGGACACCTGCAGCTTCCGGTACTCCTTCAGCAGCGCGGCGGTGGTCTCGTCCGCCATGACGCGCTCCTTGAGCGCGTGGTAGGTCTGGTACTCCTCGCTGGCGCGGATGTCCGCGGCAAGGCGATGGGCGGATGAATACTCCATGATGGTTCCCTGCCTTTCGTCAGTATAAACGTTGGGGCGGCGCATTTTCTTCCCGGGCCCGGGCATTTCTCCGCGCCCCCCGCCCGCGTCCTCCGGGGGAAGAAGAAGGGGAAGCGCCGACTGCCTGGCACTTCCCCGGGGTTGTTTCCCTGCTGCCCGCGTCCGCGCCCGTCACACATCCAGAATGATGGGGAGGATCATGGGATTGCGCTTGATCTTCTCGAAGATATAGCGATGCAGGTCGTCCTTGATGCGGTTCTTCAGCTCGGGCCAGTTCTCCCCCGCCAGGCTGTTCTGCGCCAGGATGGAGCGAACCACCTCCCGGGTGCTCTCGATGATGTCCTCGTTCTCCCGGACGTAGATGAAGCCACGGCTGATGATGTCCGGCCCGGACACCAGCTTGCACTCGTCCCGATCGATGGCCATGACCACGATGATGAGGCCGTCCTGGCTCAGGTGCTTGCGGTCGCGCAGCACCACGTTGCCCACGTCGCCCACGCCCAGACCATCCACCAGCACGCCGCCGGTGGGCACCTGCTCACCCAGGGAGAGGGTGCTCCCGTTCATCTCGATGACCTGCCCGATCTCGGGGATGATGATGTTGCGGCTGTCCATACCCATGCTCTCCGCCAGCACGGCGTGCTGCCAGAGCATGCGGTACTCGCCGTGCACGGGGATGAAGTACTGCGGCTTCACCAGTGCGTGCATGAGCTTGAGCTCCTCCTGCTTGGCGTGACCGGAGACGTGCACCTCCGCCATGGCCTCGTACACCACCTGCGCGCCGCAGCGGTAGAGCTGGTTGATGACCCGGCTGATGAACTTCTCGTTGCCGGGGATGGGGGTGGCGGAGATGACCACGGTATCGCTCTGCCGGATCTGCAGCTTGCGGTGCTCGGAGTAGGCCATGCGGGTCAAGCCCGCCATGGGCTCGCCCTGGCTGCCGGTAGTCATGACCAGAATCTCCTGATCGGGGTACTGATCCAGATCGTCCATCTCGATGAGGCACTCCGGCGGGATGCGCAGCTCGCCAATCTGCATGGCGACGCGGCTCACGTTCACCATGCTCCGCCCGATGAAGCACACCCGGCGCCCGTAGTTGATGGCGTTGTCGATGACCATCTGCATCCGGTGGATGTTGCTGGCGAACATGGCGACGATGACGCGGCCCTCCGCGTCCCGGAACACGTTGTCGAAGGTCTGACCGATCTTCCGCTCGGAGATGGTATGGCCCGCCCGCTCCACGTTGGTGGACTCGCACAGCAGGCACATGACGCCCTTTTCGCCCAGCTCCGCCAGGCTCTGCAGGTCGGTGACCTGCCCGTCGATGGGCGTATAGTCGATCTTGAAGTCGCCGCTGACCACCACGGTGCCCGCAGGACAGGTGATGGCGATGGCGCAGGCCTCGGCGATGGAGTGGCTGACGTGGATGAACTTGCAGGTGAACTTGCCCAGCTGCACCTCATCCCGGGGCTGCACCACCTGCATGGGGATGCCGCTGATGCGGTGCTCCTTGAGCTTCAGATCCACCAGCGCCAATGTCAGCTTGGTGCCGTAGAGCGGCGCGGGCACCTGCCGCAGAATATAGGGCGTGGCACCGATATGATCCTCATGACCATGGGTGAGCAGATAGCCACGGACATTCTTCTTCTTGCCCACCAGATAGCTCACGTCCGGGATCACCAGGTCGATGCCCAGCATATCCTCCTTGGGGAAGATGCTGCCGCAGTCCACGACGATGATGTCATCCTCATATTCAAAAACGGTCATGTTCTTGCCGATCTCATCCACGCCGCCCAGGGAAATGATCCGAAGTTTGCCTGCGGGTCGGTTGGTCACTCTGGCTGTCACAGGAAGCCTCCTTTCATACGTTCAAAAATGGCTTTCTTCCATAAATCGCGTTATTTCCGAAGCGGCGTGACACACCGCCGCTCAAAATCAACGTTTGTCCTCCGGCTGTCCGCGGCGGGAACGCCGGTCTGTTGCTCAAAGCGCGGCACTTTGCGCTGCCGGCCTGTCAGCAAACGTTTCCTATCCTGACGCTCTGCCCTGCCCGGTCGGGCCAGGAGCACTTCGTTTTCTTATTATACCACAGATGCGCAAAAAGTACCATAGAAAATCCACGAAAAACCTGCCGAAATTCCGGCGCATTTTTCGTGGATTCTTGGGCAAAGCCGATGGTTTTGCATGTCTGGAAGCGCTTCCGGGGCGCCTGACAGAAAAACGGAGGCGCTTCAGCTGCCGCTGTCAGGAAGCGCCTCCGGAAGGGATTCGGATGCTATGCCCCGCACCGGGGGGGCGCAGGCTCAGTCCTCGTAGAGCGGGAACTGGCGCATGAAGGCCTCAACCTCGCCGCGCACCGCGTCCACGCAGCCCTCGCCCTCCCGCACCACGCGGGCGATCCACCGGGCCACCTGACGGAAGTCGTCCTCCTTCAGGCCACGGGTGGTGGCGGCGGGGGTGCCCACGCGGATGCCGCTGGTCACGAAGGAGGAGCGGGTCTCGTTGGGCACGGTGTTCTTGTTCACGGTGATGTTGGCCCGATCCAGCAGAGCCTCCAGCGCCTTGCCGGTCATTTCGGTGCCGGTGAAGTCCAGGAGCAGCAGGTGGTTGTCCGTGCCGCCGGACACCATGCGGATGCCCTCCTCACGGAACTGCTCCTCCATGGCCTTGGCATTGAGGATGATCTGATGCTGATAGGCCTTGAACTCCGGCTGCAGCGCCTCCCCGAAGCAGACCGCCTTCGCGGCGATGATGTGCTCCAGCGGGCCGCCCTGGGTGCCGGGGAAGATGGCCTTGTCGATGGCCTTGGCGTACTCCTTGCGGCAGAGAATCAGGCCGCCGCGGGGGCCGCGCAGGGTCTTGTGGGTGGTGGTGGTCACGAAGTCGGCGTAGGGCACGGGGTTCGGATGCTCCCCCGCCGCCACCAGACCCGCGATGTGGGCCATGTCCACCATCAGCAGCGCGCCCACCTCGTCGGCGATGGCGCGGAGCTTGTCGAACTCGATGACGCGGGGATAGGCGGAGGCGCCCGCCACGATCATCTTCGGCCTGCACTCCAGGGCAATCTGCCGCACCTGGTCATAGTCGATGCGCTCCGTGTCCGGATTCACG
>JAEDKS010000138.1 GCA_016295665.1 Clostridia bacterium | reverse complement strand
GGTGCGACAGCTCCCTCAAGGGAGCCTCCTGCTACGGCTTCGCCCGTCCGCTGGCTGCCCCTCACGGGGCGGGGTAATCAAAATTATTATCATTCCTTTTTCTGGAAACGAGGGAGTACCGCGTGGGGCATCCACCCGGTTCCCCTCCGGAAGCGCGCACCAGAAAACGCCGTGAACCGTAGGGGGGCGGTTCACGGCGCAGGTGCGCTCGGGTTGGATGCTGACAGCGGGCGGGAGGACGCGGGGCTACCGCTGGGTCACGCCCACGTACACGATGCGCTGCTTGGCGGCGTAGGTGTCCGTGTCGATGAACGTGCGCTCCACCTCCACGCCGCCGATGGACTTCACCTGGTAGCTGGTCACCTTCAGGCCGTTCTTCGCCTCCTGGTAGACATAGGGCTCCTCGTCCACGTAGGTGACGTACTGTCCCTTCTTGTCCTGCACCACCTTCTCCTCGATGGGGGCGGGCAGGATCTCCTTCTCGATGGCGAAGGCGTAGGTCACGCCGTCCTCCAGGGCGGGGCCGTAGATGGTGCAGCGGGTGTACCAGTACTTGTTCTTCCAGACCAGCGAGGTCTTGATGTACACATCACCATCCGTGTTGTTGCGGAACTTCAGGTCGATCTTCCGGCCGCTGCTCCAGTACACGGTGGCGTCCATGCCGTAGTCCGAGTAGCCCACCTGCATGCCGTGGGGCGACCGGTCGACGATCTCCAGACCCGCCTGCAGCGCGGCCTGATACACCGTGGTGCTGGCCTGGCACACGCCGCCGCCGATGCCCAGCACCTCCTCGCCGTTCTGGTACTCGATGGCGGTCTGGAAGCCCCGGGAGGCCGTGCGCTCCCCCACCGTGTCGTTGAAGGAGAACACGTCCCCCGGATGCAGCACCGTGCCGCTGATGAGCTCCATGGCGAGGCGGATGTTGGCGGTGCGCTCCTCGGTGCTGGTGGACGAGATTTTCGTCTCGGCGGTGAACCGCTCGGACACCACCGTGCTCCGCAGCTGGGCAACCGTCACGCTCGGGTACACGTAGCTGACGCAGCCCTCCAGCGACAGGGTGCCGGAGGTCATGGTGGACACCATCTGGTACACCTGCGCCCGCAGCGTCTCCACGTCAAGGGTGCGGCCCACCTGCTCCTCGTTGAACACGAAGGGGTCGGTCAGTGCCGCGTTGAACGCCGCCACGGACGCGTCCCTCGGCGCGCAGTTGATGGCGGCGGCGATCTCCTGCAGCAGCGCGTCCGCCACCGAGGTGTCCGCGCCGGGCAGGGAGGTGTAGGCCACGAAGGGCGTCACGGTCAGGGCATCCATCTGGGCCTTGCGCTCGTCATCCGTGCCGGTGTGGCCCTGGGCCCAGGCGCTGTCCATGGCCTGCTGCAGGCTGACCCGGATGCCCAGCTGCTCCGCGTTCAGCGTCCACGCGCTGTCCCCGAAGGTCATGGTCACCTGCCAGTCGTCCCGCTTCCGGGTGGCCTGGGCGACCACCGCGTCGGTGGCCTCCTGCTGGGTCATGCCGCCCAGGTGGATGCCGTCCACGTACACGCCCTGGCAGAACAGGTCGTCGTAGGCGTGCACCTCGGCGGCGAGGGCCTGCCGGGCCACGCTGACCTGATGATTCCGGTTCGCCACCACGCCGATGGCGATGAGCAGCGCCGCCGCCGCCAGCAGCACCACGAACCGGGTCGCACCCTTCTTCCGGGACGGCTGCGGGGGTTGGCTGCCCTGCGAATGGCCCTGTACGGGCCGGGAAGGGGCCTTACGCGGCTTCTGCGCCTTTTGTGGAGTCTCACTCCGGGTGGACTGTGCAGGCCGTCTGAGGGCCATTTGAGGGCCTTTACGGGCATTCCGCGTCCGCGGGGCCTGCTGCGGCTGCTGGGGCTGCGGCTGGGGCTGTTGCTGCTGCGGCGGCTGCCAGCCCTGGGCGTACCAGCCCGGGGGCACCTGCTGCTGGGCCTGCATGGGCGGCTGGGGCTGGACGGGCGGCATCTGCCGGGACTGCCAGCCGGGCGGCGGGTAGCTGGGCGGCAGGGGCTGGCCCTGCGTGTAGCCCATGGGCCGGGCAGGCTGCTGTTGCACCGGCTGTTGAACCGGCTGCACCGGCATCTGCCCCGTCTGCCGGGCCTGCATGTCCCACATGGTCAGCTGCTGGGGCTGGGTCATCTGCCGGGGCTGGGGCGCGGATGCCCCTGTTTGGGTCGGAAAGGCCCCTTGCAGCGTCTGTTCCGGGGGGTGCTGTGTTACTCCACCCTGGGGGTCAGAAGCCGCGAGAGGGCCCTTTCCGTTCGATTCCGGGCCATTCTGCCGATAGCGGTCGCTCCGGCGGCGGCGAATGGGGTCGTTCGATGTCGTCTCCATGGGGTTCACGCACCTCCCTTCCGTCCGAATCGGGTACCTGTTGGATTCTCGTGTGATCTGTCCGTCATGTCAGACCTGTTCCCTCCGGTCGGCCTGCCGCCCCCGTTCGAGGGCATCCCGCAGGGCCTCCATATCCTCCTCCGCCCGGGCCCAAAAAGGAGCGGTGGCGCCGATGCGCCCGTGGCGGTCGTTCTCCTGATGGAAATCGCTGCCGCCGGTGACCAGCAGCCCCCGGCGCCGGGCGATGTTTTCCAGCGTGTGCCAGCCGTGGCTCTCGGCGGAGGGGTGGTAGACCTCAAGCCCGAGCAGCCCCTGCGCCTGCCATTTGTCGATGAGCGGCACCAGCTGCTCCGCGTTCAGCCCCAATTCCCACGGGTGGGCCAGCACGGGCACGAAGCCGTTTCGGCGCAGCAGCTCCAGCGCCTCCGCCATGCCCAGCCGCTCGCTGGGGACGTAGGCGGGGCGCCCGTGGCCCAGATATTTGTCAAAGGCCTCCTGCATCCGGCTCACGTAGCGGGCGTGCACCATGGCCCGGGCGATGTGGGGCCTGCCCACGGTGCCCCGGTACTTGCGCTCCAGCACCCGCCAGTCCAGCGGCATGCCCATCTCCGCCAGCCGCTCCAGCATGCGCCGGGCCCGCTCCACGCGCTTTTGGGCCAGCGCCTCCACGGTGCGCCGGAGCTCCTCGCCCCGGGCGTAGCCGTAGCCCAAAAGGTGCAGACCGTGCATATCGCTGATGGACAGCTCCACCCCCGGGATGACCGGGATGGGCGTGTCCGTGCCCAAAAGCGCGTCGCTGCCCGCGAAGGTGTCGTGGTCGGTGACCGCCATGACGGTGACCCCGGCCTGCACCGCCTCGTGGAGCAGCAGCTCCGGGGCCATCACGCCGTCGGAGAAGGTGGAGTGCAGGTGCAGGTCAGGCCGGGTCATGGGGCTCCTCCCCGGACGCGCCGGTCGCAGAAGTGTCATCAACCCCGTCAGGGGTGTCATTTTTCTCAGGGTGCTCCTCAGGCTGCTCCGGGGCCGGAATGTCCGCGGCGGGGCGGGGCTTGTCGCCGGAGAGGCCCTCCGGGATGGTGCCCGTCTCCATCAGGCTCAGGAACTCGGCCCGGTTCACGGTGTCCATCTTCAGCAGATATTCCACCAGCAGCTCCAGCTTGTCCCGGTTCTCCCGCAGGATGGTCCTGGCCCGGTCGTAGCACTCCTCCAGCAGGCGGTGCACCTCCGCGTCAATCTCGGCGGCGACCTGCTCGGAGTACTCGCGGCTCTGCCCGAACTCCATGCCCACGAACACCTCCTGGTCGCTGCCCAGATAGATGGTGCCCAGCTTCTCGCTCATGCCGAACTGGGTGACCATCTTGCGGCACAGCTCGGTGGCCCGCTGCAGGTCGGACACGGCGCCGGTGTACACCTCGCCCATGACGACCTCCTCGGCGGCGCGACCGCCCAGCGCCATGCTCACCATGTCCAGAATCTGGCTGCGGCTCATGTTGTCATGCTCCTGGGCGGGCAGGGACAGGGTGTGGCCCGCCGACTGGCCCCGGGGCACGATGGTGATGAGATGCACCTCGTCGCAGTGCTTGAGCAGGTGTCCCACGATGGCATGACCGCCCTCGTGGTAGGCCACCATGCGCCTGTCCTCCTCGTTGACCTTGTGGCTGCGCTTCTCGGGGCCCATCTGCACCCGGGCGATGGCGTCGATGAGCAGCTGCTGGTCGATCTCGGTTTTCCGGGCCCGGGCCGCCAAAATCGCGGCCTCGTTCATGATGTTCTCCAGCTCCGCGCCGGTGGCGAAGGGCACCCGCTTGGCGACGTTATTGAGGTCTACGTCAGCGGCCAGGGGCTTGCCCCGGCTGTGCACCTTCAGAATGGCGATGCGGCCCTCGAGGTCTGGGTAGTTGACGGTGACCTGCCGGTCGAACCGGCCCGGGCGCAGCAGGGCGGGGTCCAGGATGTCCCGGCGGTTGGTCGCCGCCATGACGATGACGCCCTGATTGACCTCGAAGCCGTCCATCTCCACCAGCAGCTGGTTCAGGGTCTGCTCCCGCTCGTCGTGACCGCCGCCCAGACCCGCGCCGCGATGGCGGCCCACCGCGTCAATCTCGTCGATGAACACGATGGCGGGGGCGTTCTTCTTGGCCTGATCGAACAGGTCGCGGACGCGGCTGGCGCCCACGCCCACGAACATCTCCACGAAGTCGGAGCCGGAGATGGAGAAGAAGGGCACGCCCGCCTCCCCCGCCACGGCCTTGGCGAGCAGCGTCTTGCCGGTGCCGGGCGGGCCGACCAGCAGCACGCCCTTGGGAATCCGGGCGCCCAGCTCGGTGTAGGCCCGGGGGTTGCGCAGGAAATCGACCATCTCCTGCAGCTCCTCCTTCTCCTCATCGGCGCCCGCCACGTCCGCGAAGGTGACCTTGTTTTTCGCGGGGTCCTGCACCTTGGCGTGGCTCTTTCCGAAGGACATGACGTTCTTGTTGCCGCCGGTCTGGGCGCGCATCATGAAGTACCAGAACAGGCCCAGCACCACCAGCATGATGACGAAGGGCAGGAACTCGTACCACCAGGGAATGGTCACCGGCGCCCGGTAGGCCACGGAGAAGGGCAGGTCGCTGACCGCCACCTCCTCCACGTCCACGCCCCGCTTCGCCGCCACGATCTGCCGCACGGTGAGCAGGAAGTCGTCGCCGATGGTGGTTTCAAAGTCATAATCATTCTCGGGGAAGCTGGCGCGGAGGGTGGTGCTCCCGCGCTTCAGTCCCACCAGCGAGGTGCCCCGGATGGCGACGGCCTCCAGGGTGTCGTCCTGCACCATCGTCAGCAGCTCGGGATACTCAATGCGCTTGTTCTCCGTGCCGCCGAGGGCGTTGTTGAGCAGGATTGCGATGACCAGAAAGGTGACGAGCATCACCACATAGCCGCCGAATCCCCGGTTGGTCTTTTTCAACGTTGCGGTCCTCCTTGCCATTCATCGGTAAATCAGGGCATATTATAGCACACCTCCCCGGGCGTTGCAAACCCGGGGGGCGGGGTTTCACAAATTCTTCATAAATGGGAATGCGCCGGGCATCCGGCCCCAAAAGCCGCGTCAGTCCTCCCCCTGATAGATGCGGGGGGACAGCACGCCGATGTCGGGCAGGTTGCGGTAGCGCTCGGCGTAGTCCAGGCCGTAGCCCACCACGAACTCGTCCGGGATGGTGAAGCAGTGGTAGTCGGCCTTCAGGTCCACCCGGCGGCGGGCGGGCTTGTCCAGCAGCGTGGCGATGCGGATGGACGCCGCGCCCCGGGAGGCCAGGTGCTCCTTCAGGTAGTGGAGCGTCATGCCGCTGTCCACGATGTCCTCGACGATGAGCAGGTCGCGGCCCATGACGTCCAGCTTCAGGTCGAGCCGGATCTGCACCACGCCCGTGGACTTGGTGGCGCTGCCGTAGCTGGACACGGACATGAACTCCGTCTGCAGGGGCAGGTCAATCTCGCGGATCAGGTCGGAGTAGAACACCACCGCGCCCTTCAGGATGCCGATCACCACGGGGGATTTCCCGGCATAGTCCTCGGTGATGCGCCTGCCGAGCTCCCGCACGGCCCGGGCGATCTCCTCCCTTGTCACCAGAATCTTTTCCAGATCATCGTAGAGCCTCGCGTTCTGTTCCATGGCTGCCTCTCCTTTCAAGTCTCCCGCGTCCAGGGCATGTCGCCCGACCACAGGAGGGTCACCGTGTCATCATCTGCCGCCCCATCGCCGGGAAGCCGGGGCACATCCCCCGCCCCCACGCCGCAGACCAGCAGCACCTCATCCCCCCGGCACAGAAGCGGCACGCGGCCCCGGAAGGGCCCGTCCACCCGATGCGCGGCGAGGTAGTCGTTCAGCGATTGCCGGTGCCCGCTGCCAAAGGGCCGGAGCCAGTCGCCCGGCAGGCGATGGCGCACCACGCACCCGGGGAGCCACGCGGCAGGCACGCGCTGCGTCAGCCGCCCGTCCCCATGCCCCGCGTCCCCGTGCCCCGCGCCCCCGCGCAGCACCCGCAAATGCACCCCGCCCAGCGCCGCGCCCTCCGGCGTGACGGAGACGGGGGTGTTCTCCGTTTTCGATTCCGTGTCC
>JAEDKS010000137.1 GCA_016295665.1 Clostridia bacterium | reverse complement strand
ATGAGCGGCAACTGCGCCAAGCATCAGCGTCAGCTGAGCGAGGCCATCAAGCGCGCCCGTGCCATCGCGCTGCTGCCCTTCACGGTGGAGTAAGCCCACAGCTGCTTTCAGGGAGCGATGCGGTTTGGAACCGCGTCGCTCCTTTTGTTGTTGAAAAGGAAGCGCTGCAAGTGACCCGGAGCCCTCCATGGTTTCCATCCGGTTCCCTTGTTACCAAAAGGTGCCTGCTTTACAGCGGGCTTTTTTTCGTGTATGCTGTTCCTGTCACCGGAGGGAGGCTTGCACCATGGATCAGGAAGCGCGCAGGAAGTATTTGATTGACCATCTGCTGAGGGAGTACCCCGCCCATGAGCGTCCGGCGGTTCCCTCCGATGCGCAGGGGCAGCGCAGGCTGCTCCGTGCGCTCATGAATCTGCGACCACCGCTGCCCATCGACGGGGAGGTCCTATCCGTGCAGGACGACTATCTGCAGGCCCTGCGGTCGGAAAAGCGGATCACCTGCCTTGCCGACCTTCGCCCAACGCGGGAGGGGCTCTATCTGTGGCGGGGAGACATCACCACCCTGCAGTGCGGCGCCATTGTCAACGCCGCCAACAGCGGCCTGACGGGCTGCTATCAGCCCTGCCACACCTGCATCGACAACTGTATCCACACCTATGCCGGCATGCAGCTCCGCCTGACGTGCGCGGAACTGATGGCGCGGCAGGGGCATGAGGAGCCCGTCGGTCGGGCGAAGCTCACCCCTGCCTACAATCTGCCCTGTGACTATGTAATTCACACCGTGGGGCCCCTCGTCCGGGGGCCGCTGACGGAGCGGCACCGGGCACAGCTTTGCTCCTGCTACCGTGCCTGCCTCGACCTGGCGGAGGCGCACCACATCCCCAGTATTGCCTTCTGCTGCATCTCCACGGGCGTTTTCGGCTTCCCGGGGGAGGCGGCTGCGGAGCTCGCCGTGCGCACGGTGCGTGCGTGGCGACAGGAGACCGGCAGCGCGATGAGCATCATCTTCAATGTCTTTACCGAGCGGGATGAAGCCCTCTATCGAAGGCTTCTCACCGCCGCGAAGCCCTGACCGCACAGGCGGAGGGTCGCAGAAAGGATACAGGCAGCATGAGACGATTCATTTCCGAAACAGAAGGCGGCATCGGTCGGCTGCGGACGGCGCTTCAGGAGGCGGAGGCCGTGATCATCGGCGCCGGGGCCGGGCTCTCCTCCTCCGCCGGGTATGCCTATGATGGTGCGCGCTTCGAGAAGTACTTCGGTGATTTCGCCGGAATCTATCATTTTTCCGACATGTATTCCGGCGGCTTCTGCCCCTACGAGACCCCGGAGCGCTTCTGGGCCTACTGGAGCCGGTACATCTACATCAACCGCTTCACGCCCCCGCCCCGGCGGGTCTATGAGCAGCTGCTTGCGCTCGTCCGGGACAAGGACTACTTCGTGCTGACCACCAATGTGGATCACTGCTTTCAGCGGGCGGGCTTTGACCGGCAGCGCCTGTTCTACACCCAGGGGGACTACGGCCTTTTCCAGTGCAGCAAGCCCTGCCATCCCGGAACCTACGATAACGGGGACACCGTTCGTCAGATGGTGCTGTCCCAGGGCTTTGCGATGGCCCCGGACGGCGAATTGCTCCCACCCGGAAACGCCAGGCCGAAAATGACCGTGCCCCACGCGCTGCTGCCCCGCTGCCCTGTCTGCGGCAGACCCATGAGCATGAACCTGCGCTCGGATGACACCTTCGTGGAGGATGCGGGTTGGCATGCCGCCGCGAGCCGGTACACCGCCTTCCTGCGCGATCACCGGGAGAAAAGGACGGTGTTCCTTGACCTGGGTACCGGATGGAATACCCCCGGCATTGTGAAGTTCCCCTTCTGGCGCATGACGTTGGAATGGCCACAGGCCACCTACGTCTGTCTGAACAGGGGCGAGGCCTGCGCCCCGGAGGAGCTTCGGACAAGGTCCATCTGCATTGACGGGGACATCGGAGATACGCTCCAGCGTCTGTCCGGAAATTTTTGATCTGTTTTTTCATCCC
The DNA here is from genome assembly GCA_016295665.1 of Clostridia bacterium. GTDB lineage: Bacteria > Bacillota > Clostridia > Christensenellales > Aristaeellaceae > HGM11604. The sequence continues at coordinate 4,434 of JAEDKS010000137.1, read as the reverse complement.
GGGTGCTTGAAGAATCCGGATTGCATGATATACTGGTCAAAAAAGCAAAGGGTGAGACGCGGTGTATCATCTGAATCTGACGGACACGGCGGAAAAGCGCATCCATCCCCTTGGGGACAATTTCTCCGGGCGCAGCCCCGACGGGCACGAGATCGGCTTTACCAACTACTACATGACGGTGGATGGCAGGCCGTTTTTCGGCATCAGCGGAGAGATGCACTTCAGCCGGGTCGCCCCCGACCAATGGGAGGATGCCGTTATCAAAATGAAGTGCGGCGGTATCAACATCCTCTCCACCTACGCGTTCTGGAACGTGCACGAGGAGGAGGAGGGCATCTTCCGCTTCGACGGATGCCGGAACCTGCGGGCCTTCCTGGAGGTATGCGAGAAGCACCGCATGATGGTCATCCTGCGCGTCGGCCCCTTCTGCCATGGTGAGATGCGCAACGGCGGCCTGCCCGACTGGCTGTACGGAAAGCCCTTCGAGGTGCGGGAGAACAATCCCGGCTTCCTGGAGGCCGTGCGGAAATACTTCCGGGCGCTGCATGGGCAGATGGACGGTCACTACTACGGTCAGGGCGGCTGCATCGTGGGTGCGCAGATCGAAAACGAGTATCAGCACTCCGCCGCTCCCTGGGAAATGACCACGGGCATCTCCGACGAGTGGGTCGGCAGCGGCTCCTCCGGGGAGGCGTACATGCTGGCCCTGTGGCAAATCATGCAGGAGGAGGGCATCCGCACCCCCTTCTATACCGCCACCGCCTGGGGCGGAGCCGTCACCCCCGTTGATGTGGCGCTTCCCCTGTGGGGCGGGTATTCCTATCAGCCCTGGCTGTTCTACAAAAAAACCGGCGTGCATCCCGCCACCCCGGAGTACATCTACCGGGACAACCACAACAGTGCCTCGCCCCGGACCTACAACTTCGCGCCCGCCTATGATCCCGAAAGCCGCCCCTACGCCTGCTGCGAGATGATGGGCGGCATGATGTGCAGCTACCGGTACCGCTTCCGGCTGGACATGCGGGCCGTGGATGCCCTGGCCAACATCAAGCTCGGCAGCGGCTGCAACCTGCTGGGCTACTACATGTACCGGGGCGGCACCACCCCCACCGGCAGGCGCACGCCCTTCCTGAACGAGGGACAGGTACCCCGGCGCAGCTACGACTATCAGGCGGCGGTGGGCGAGTTCGGGCAAATCCGGGAGAGCTACGGCAGGCTCAGGGCCATCCATTCCTTCTGTCAGCTGTTCTCCGGATTTTTCGAAACGACGAGGGCCGTGCTGCCGGAGCACCTCGAGTCCCTGCAGCCCGATGATCCCGCTCCCCTGCGCTTCTCCGTGCGGGTAAAGGGCTCCAGCGGCTTCCTGTTTGTCAACAACTTTCAGGATCACGCGGTCATGCGGGATCGGCAGGACGAGGCCGTGCTGCTGTCCCTGCCGGACGGGGACGTGCTCCTGCGCTTCGGCATCGCGTCGGGCGAAAACGCCATCCTGCCCTTCGGGCTTCAGCTGGGCGACATCAGGCTGGACTGGGCCTCCGCGCAGCCCCTGTCCCATGTGGGCAGCACCTGGTTCTTCCTGGCACCGGAGGGCATGAAGCCCGTGTTCCGCATCAACGGCAGCACCATCGAAGCAACCCCGGGCGAGGCCTTCACCGCAGGTAACCAGACGATCATGACGATCTCCCGGAGGGACAGCCTGGGCTTCCAGGTGTACCGGAACACGGCCTTCCTCTGTGACAAGCCCCTGCTCTGGGACGGTGAGCAGCTTTGGGTGGAAATGGAGAGCGGCAGCACCGATGTGCTCCTCTGGTCGGAAAGCGCCCGGCGCTTTGTGCCCCATGTGCACATCGACACACACCGGCAGCCCGTGGCGCTGACGGGCCATGCCGTGGGGGTGGGCCGCTACGCCTTTGATCTGCCCGAGGACGCCCTGCGGGGGCACAAGCAGGTGCTGCTCCGGGTGAGGTACCGGGGCGACATTGGAAACGCCTTCGTGAACGGTCAGCTGATCTCCGACCACTTCTGCAACGGCGACGCCTGGGACATCCGTCTGGACTGCTACGCGGACGAGCTGCGGAGCGCTCCCCTGCTGCTGTACCTGACCCCCGTGAAGGAAAACGTGACGGTGGATGCCTCCGCGATGGCGGGTCTGCGGGAGCACGCCGACATCACCGAGGCTGTGCTGCGCTCGGCGGAGCTGATTTCCGTCGATGATGTTCCCGTCGCGCCGCCGCCTGAATGGAACAGGATGTGCTGAATTTCGTTGCGCAGCGGTGACGGATGGTGTACAATAGGCAGGGATCCCTGCCCTCAATCCGGTGATGGATGACCCAGAAAGGATGCTCTTTCATGAAGCCACTCAGACAGTTTCTCCGCCGGGAGCCCGTGCTTGCCGTCTCCCTGGTGCTCGCGCTGATTTCCGCCTTTATCGTTCCGCCGGACAGGCAGTACGCGGACTATCTCGATCTCCGCACCCTTGCCATTTTGTTCTCGCTGATGGCTGTCATGGTGGGTTTCCGGCGGCAGGGCGTGTTTGATCGCATGGGGCAGGCTCTGCTCGCCCGCACCGGCGGGACGCTCCCTGTGGTGCTGGTGCTGGTCGGACTGTGCTTTTTCGGCAGCATGGTGATGACCAACGATGTGTCGCTGATGACCTTCGTGCCCTTCACCTTTGTGGTGCTCGGCGGGCTGTCCGGCGCGGAAAAGCGCCGCCTTGCGCTGCCCGTGGTGTGCATGCAGACCATCGCAGCCAACCTTGGCAGCATGCTGACCCCGGTGGGCAATCCGCAGAATCTCTATCTCTACGGCAGGAGCGACCTGAGCCTGGGCGGCTTTGTCCGCCTGATGCTCCCCTACACCCTCGTTTCCCTTCTGCTGCTCGTGCTGTGGGCGCTCCTGCTCTGCCGGGGACGCCGGGAGAGACTGCAGCCCCCGCCGATGCCGCAGCAGACCGCCCCGGGACAGCCCTGGCGCATCGCGCTGCTTTCGGCGCTTTTCCTGCTCTGCCTGCTCTCCGTGGTGCATGTGCTCCCCTGGGGCGTGTCGCTGATGGCGGTGCTGGCGGCGCTGCTGCTGACGGATCGGGCGGCGCTGCGCGGGGTGGACTATGCCCTGTTGCTGACCTTTGCGGCCTTCTTCGTGTTCATCGGCAATCTGGGCCGGATGCCCGCGTTCTCCGCCTGGCTTCAGTCCATCCTTGAGGGGCGGGAGGTGCCCGTGGCGGTGCTGGCATCCCAGGTGACCAGCAACGTGCCGGCGGCACTGCTGCTCTCCGGCTTCACGGACAACACGGAGGCGCTCATCATCGGCACCAACCTGGGCGGCCTGGGCACCCTGATCGCCTCCATGGCAAGCCTGATCTCCTACCGGCAGGCGACGCGGGAGCTGCCGCAGGACAAGGGCGCCTACTTTGCCCTGTTCACCCTGTCCAACGTCATCTTCCTGGCCGTCCTGATGACCGTCTGGTTCCTGATCGTCTGAGCTTCCGGAATAGCAGGTAATCGCATGTCCCAACCCAGCATCATCCGCCGAACGGACAAGATCAGGCAGCTGAAAGAGCTGCTGAAAAAGCAGCGGATCATCTACCTGTCCTCCTTCTTCTACAGCGGCAAGACCACCCTGCTCAATCAGCTGGCGGACGACCCGACCGGCAGGGTGCTCCGCTTCGATGCCGCGCAGGACGAATGGTCACCCTTTGCGGAGAGGGTGAGGGGCGCCGACAGCTGCCTGCTGCTCATCGACACCCTGAACCAGCTTACCGACAGCGCCACCCTGGAGGAGCTGCCCCGGCTGCTCTCCGGTCTGAAGGAGGGACAGTGCGCCGTGCTTGCGGGGTGGGCGCATATGCCCAGCTGTCTGCAGCGCATGGTCAGCTGCGGTGACATCACCGTCCTCGACAAGGATTTCGTCATGTTCAACGAGGAGGAAATCCGGCAGCTGTTCCTGCAGCACATGATCTCCCTGACGCCCCCAGACATCAGCTATCTCAAGACGACCTGCATGGGCTGGGTCTGCGCGCTCCGCATCTCGATTCAGAAGCTGCAGACGGAGCCCCGGCGTCCGCTGATCGCCATCTTTGACGATGCCATGGCGGATCTGCAGCGGCTCTTCCTCAGCGATGTGTTCCGAACCTTTCCGGAGGAGGAGCAGATTCTGCTCTGCAGCCTGTCACCCTTTCTGAGCTTTCCCGAGGACATGGCACGCATGATCACCGGACGGACGGATGCGCCCCGCCTGCTGAACGACATCGCGCAGCGCTACCACATGCTGGATTTCACGGCGCCCAATCTCTACTCCTTTCACCCCTTCGTGCAGGACACGCTGCTGCGGGAGCTGAAAAACCGGCACACCCCGGACTACCTGAACAACCTGTATCAGCGTGCGGCGCTGTACCTTGAGCTGAACGACCGGATCCCCGAGGCCATATCCTACTAT
>JAEDKS010000136.1 GCA_016295665.1 Clostridia bacterium | reverse complement strand
CCTTTCCTGACATTGAATCTTCATTATAGACCAGAAAGCGGAGCGGGGCAAGGGGGCATGAGCGGATTTTTGGAAAAAATGGCGCGGAGCGGCGCGAAAAAACCGCCGACCGGCGGTCGGCGGGGGAGGGGAGCCGGGGAGGGTTACTCGCCGGCTGCCGGGGTGAAGATCACGTAGTCCGAGGGGAGCCACACGCGGCGCTGGCAGTTCTGGGTCTCATCGAAGAAGTCCAGCAGCAGGTAGTCGCCCTCGATGGCCCACACGTCGCCGGAGATGCCCTTCTCCAGCAGGGGCGTGTGGCTGCTGTAGGCGTAGCTGGGGCCGTACTTGGCCCGGACGCGGCCCGAGGTCTCGCCGGTGCCCAGCAGCGTCTCGCCCTGCAGGAGCTCGGGATCGACGGAGACGTAGGCGGCGGGGGTATAGGCGCGGCGCTTCTCGTTGAAGCGGGAGAACTCCACCTGCACCCACCAGGTCTGCTCTGCCTCGCTCCACACGGCGCTCAGGGGGCGCACATAGCCGCCGGACTGGCTGTAGCTGCCCAGCTGGTCATAGCCGTAGCCGGGGCCCGACCAGGTCATCATGGTGTCGGTCAGGGTGGCGGAGTCCTGGGCGGAGGTGCCGCCCGTGGAGGCGGAGCACAGACGCGCCGTGGTGTCCGACACGAACACCAGATCCGACAGGCACACATAGTACTTCTCCATGGCGCCGGTGCGGTAGTGGCGGATGAACAGCTCCACCTTCGTCACATCCTGGAACACCTGCGGGAATTCCGCCAGCTGATAGCCGTTTTCCCACTTGCCCAGGGACAGGGTGGGGTTCCACTCATCCGTCAGGGGCAGCGTGCAGTCGGTGACGGTGCCGTCCCCGGTGGTGACGCGGGCGAGCAGCTCAGTGACCCGGGCGTAGTTCAGGTAGTCCTCCTCGCTGCGCTGGTTGCCCGTGCGCACCCACACGCCCTGCAGCGTGGCGTGGTCGAAGTCCAGCGTCAGCTCCGGAATCTCGTCGGAGAACAGGGACGACCAGGCGATCATGTACCAGAAGCTGGTGGCCTTGTCGTCGAAGAGCTTGGGCAGGTCGGTGGTGGAGGCCTGGTCCTGCTTGTCGCTCTGGCAGGCCCAGGAGACGGGCACCCAGATACGGGCCACCTCACGGTCGCAGGTCAGCTCGGCGGCCTGTGCGGGCAGCACGGACAGCAGGAGCAGCAGGCAGACGGAAACGGAAAGAATTCGCTTCAGCATGGAATCATCCTTTCATTTCGTCACCCAGTGGATGGCGGATGGTTTATTCATCGCCAGTTCAGCTGTTCGCCGGCGGGTGAATCGGGCTCGGGGGTCACCACAGGGGAGGTCTCCAGATGGATGTAGCTGTCGTCGGACATGTAGCCGCTGTAGGCGCCCTCCACCTCGGGGGTGGCGGCGGCCTCGTCCTGTCCGCCGGGGACGGCGGGGGACACGGCGGTCAGCGCGTCGTCGGCATAGCCGGGCAGGGGGAAGATCAGCGTCATCTGCAGCCAGCTCACGTCGTCCTGGAACTGGTTGGGGTAGTAGGCGAAGTACATGCGGGGCGCCGTGCCCTGCTGGAGGATGATGGTCTCCTCGAAGGAGGAGGTGGGGTCGCTGCGGACGGCGTCCGTGTAGGGCTGCACCCGTTTGAGCACCTCCTCCCAGGGGGAGGCGGGGCTGGCGGCCTGAATGCAGGCGGCGGCCAGGTACAGGAACTGCCCCGGCGTGGTGCAGCGGAGCTGAAGCGTGCTGACGGACGCGCCGTCCAGGGTGAAGGTCAGCTCGACCTCCTCGGGCACCTCCGCGCCCGCCTCCGCCGTGGCGCCCACCACAACCATGCTGGGGGTGTCCATGAACACCGAGTTGAGGACGGGCTGACCCTGCGCCTGCAGCAGCGCGTTGACCTCCGCCAGGTACGCGGAGAGCGCCGCCTGCGCGGGGGAGGTGCCGCTCAGGGCCAGCTCGGCGCCGGCGGCACCCGGGAGAAGCAGACACAGCACCAGGCACGCGGCGAGGCACACAAGACGGCGAAGCAGCATCCTTCACAGCACTTCCTTCATCATGAGATCATCAATATTCCGGGAAAGAGCGGCATGGGCCACCGCCCGCCGGAGCGGACGATGGCCCAGGGAAAGCCGGTCAGACGGTGCCCAGCAGCATGGCGTTCTCCCGCTGACGGATGAACTCCATCAGCAGCTCCACCGTGCCGTTCACGCCCAGCTTGCCCGTGTCGAGACACAGGTCATAGTTGTTCACATCGCCCCAGGTGGCGGTGGAATAGTAGTTGTAGTAGCTGGCGCGCTGCCGGTCGTAGCGCTTGACGATGTCCTCCGCCTTCATGGGGTCCGCGCCCCGCTCGATGGCCCGGGCCACGCGGGTTGCCAGATCCGCCTTGAGGAACACGCTCACCGCGTTGGCCTGATCCCGCAGCACATAGTCCGCGCAGCGGCCCACGATCACGCAGGGGCCCTCGCTGGCGATGCGGCGGATGGCGTCGAACTGGGCCAGGAAAATCTTGTGGTTCAGGGGCATACCCATATAGCTGCTGCCCATATCGGAGCCCATCATCTGGGCCCCCGTCACCAGCGAAAAGAGCAGGGAGCGGGTGGGCTTTTCATCGTGCTGCTCAAACAGCTCCGTGCAGATGCCGCTGTCCCGGGCGGCCTCCGTCAGGATTTCCTTGTCATAGTAGGGGATCTCCAGCCGCTTGGCCAGCTCCGCGCCGATGACGCGCCCGCCGGAGCCGTACTGTCTGCCGATGGTGATGACCGAGGTTGTTTTTGCCATCATGTTTCCTTCCTTTCTTTGCAGTTAGCAAGCAATCATAACGGTCTTTGCTGTCTCTATTTTATCACAAAATCCCCGTTGTGGCAAGTGCCTCCTCGCGGCGGGGGGAGAGGGGGCGGGCGGCGGCTGGAAATGATTCTCATTGTTTTTTCGACGTATTATCTATTGACTTGGTAGGTTGATTGCTTTATAATGCACCCATCACTTGAAAGGGAGGCGGGCATGATGCGGAAGGCGACCATGATGCTGATGGCGATGTGCATGTGTATGTGCTGCGGCAGGTGCACTCCTTTGTCATGCAAGCGCCCGATCGAATGACGACTGCTGGAAGGACATGGGAGGCACCGAAGGTGTGTCTCCCATTTTTTACGGCAGGAGGAGGATGTGTGATGCGGCACAGAATCGGCGGTGTGTGCGACCGAATGTCCGGCGCGGATGCCCCGGGACGGGCAGGAACCATCCGGAACACAGGGGGCTGAGCCCCCGGAGGCAACCTGGAAAACGACATGCGATGCCCGCCGGGCGCGGGCCGCGACAAAAAAGGAGTGTATCACTGATGAAAAAGCTGTTCAAGGCTGCTGCTTCCCTGGCGCTGATCGTGGCGCTGCTGACCGTTTCCGTGTCCGCGCTGGCGGAGACGCTGCTCATCGGCGTGCCGGATGACGGCACCAACCTCTCCCGCGGCATCAAGCTGCTGGAGACCGCCGGCCTCATCGAGGTGGATCCCGCTGCGGGCTACACCCCCGAGATCAAGGACGTGACGAAGTACATCTACAACATTGAGATCGTGCCCACCACGGCGAACACCCTGCCCTCCACCCTGGGCGACTTTGCCGCCTCCACCATCAACGGCACCTACGCCATCCCCAACGGCCTGATTCCCTCCCGGGACGGCCTCATCATCGAGAAGCAGAGCGAGAGCGGCGACAACCCCTATGTGAACATCATCGTCGCCCGCACCGCCGACGCGGAGAACCCCCTGTACCAGACCATCATCGACGCCTACCACACCCAGCTGGTGGCGGAGTTCCTGCTGGTCAACTACGCCGAGGCCTTCTTCCCCGCCTTCGACTATGACGCCGGCGCGACGTTCACCGTGACCGAGGAGGTCGCGCAGGAGATCGTGGCGTATGTGTCCCCCAGGGAGGACAAGACCGTGGTGAAGGTCGGCGTCTGCGGCGCCAACAACGACCAGTGGAAGGCCGTGCAGAAGGTGCTGGACGAGGAGAACGCGGGCATCTACATCGAGCTGGTGGAGTTTGACGCCTACAACCTGCCCAACGAGGCCCTGAACGCCGGCGAGATCGACCTGAACGCCTTCCAGCACAAGGCCTACCTGAACAACGAGGTGGCCAACTACGGCTATGACGTGGTCGCCATCGCCGACACCCTGATCGCGCCCCTGACCCTGTACTCCCAGAAGTTCGACTCGGTGGACGCCATCAAGGAGGCCGCCGGGCTGCTGGAGTAATGCCCCGGGCCGGTATCCCCCGTGCATTTCGGGGGATGCCGGCCTCCTTTTGTCCCGGCGCAGGCGTGCCGGGCTCTCCCGACAAGATTTGAGGACAGGATGGGCGGCAGCATGATCGAATTGCAGGGACTGAACAAAACCTTCCACTTGAAGTCCGGCAGCGTGGACGCGGTGCGGGACGTTTCCCTCTCCATCGGGGAGGGGGAGATCTACGGCGTCATCGGCTATTCCGGCGCGGGCAAGTCCACGCTGGTGCGGTGTCTCAACCTGCTGGAGATTCCGGACGGCGGCCTGATGCGCATCGGCGGGGATACCGTGTTTCTCCGGGACGGCGTGGCCTACGCTGGGGACAGCGACCGCGCACCCCGCATGAAGGAGAAGCAGCTGAACCGGCTCCGGCGCGGCATCGGCATGATCTTCCAGCACTTCAACCTGCTGGATCGCTCCACGGTGTTCGAGAACGTGGCCTATCCGCTGCGCTTCACCGGGCGCAGCCGCAGGCAGATCAGCGAGCGGGTCATGGAGCTGCTGGGGCTGGTGGGGCTGACGGACAAGGCCGACGTGTACCCCTCCCAGCTCTCCGGCGGACAGAAGCAGCGCGTCGCCATCGCCCGCGCCCTGGCGAATGACCCCAAAATCCTGCTGTCCGACGAGGCCACCTCCGCCCTTGATCCCGAGGCCACCGAGGCCATTCTGGCCCTGCTCAAGGAGCTGAACCGGAAGCTGGGGCTGACCATCGTCCTCATCACCCATGAGATGGCGGTCATCAAGTCGGTCTGCCAGCGGGTCGCCGTCATGGAGAACGGGCGCGTGGTGGAGGAGGGGCCGGTCTACGACATCTTCGCCCACCCGCAGACGCCCATCACCCGCCGCTTCGTGTCCTCCACCTCGCCCCTGAGCCGGGTGGAGCGCCTGATGAGCGAGGACTCGCCCCTGGTGCGCCCCGGCCCCTGCGAGCAGCTTATCCGCCTCACCTTCGACCGGGAGAACGTGGGCGACCACATCATCTCCACCGTGGCCCGGCAATTCGGCATCGACCTGAACATCGTGCTGGCGAACGTGGAGATTCTGGAGAACAGCCCCCTCGGCGGCATGATCGTCATCATCAGCGGCGCGCCCGACCGGGTGGCGGCGGCGCTGGACTACTTGAGAGAGCATCACGTACAGACGGAGGTCATGGCCAATGGACATTGAGCAGCTGCTGCGCACCTGGGCACCCAACCTGTATGCCTACCGGGATCGCTTCCTGACCAGCCTGTCCGCCACGGGGGAGATGTTCCTCAAGGCGGGCCTCATCGCCTTCGTCGTGGGCATGCTTTTCGGCATCATCCTGGTCGTCACCCGTCGCGGGGGCATCCGCGAGAACCTGCTGCTCTATCAGGCGGCGAACCTGGTGGTCAACGTGTTCCGCTCCATTCCCTTCATCATCCTGCTCATCTTCCTCATCCCCCTGACGCGGAAGGTGGTGGGCACCGCCATCGGCGTCAAGGGCGCCATTCTGCCCCTGGTGTTCGGCACCGTGCCCTTCTACACCCGGCAGGTGGAGGTGGCCCTCTCCAGCGTGGACGAGGGCAAGATCGAGGCCGCCCGCAGCATGGGCAGCGGCACGCTGGGGCTCATCTTCCGGGTGTACCTGCACGAGGCCGTGCCGGAGCTGGTGCGGGTGACCACCGTCACCGCCATCAGCCTCATCGGCCTGACGACCATGGCGGGCGCGGTGGGCGCCGGCGGCATCGGCAGCTTCGCCATCAACTACGGTCAGAACCAGAACCATCAGGACATCGTGAACGTGTGCGTGGTGGTGCTGCTGGTGCTGGTGTTCCTGCTGCAGAGCCTGGGCAACCTGCTCGCCAAGCGCACCACCAACCGGGGCCTCATCACCAGAAAGCACCGCCGGGACGGCGGCGTGAAGGAGAGAAAAGCATGACGCGGTATGAGCGTATCGGGCGCTTTGTGGAGGAGCGCCTGGAGGAGTATCAGGCGCTGGCTAAGGATCTGCATGCCCACCCGGAGGTGAGCAACTACGAGTTCCACGCCTGCGAGGTGCTGTCCGGGCAGCTGCGGCGGGAGGGCTTCGAGGTGCAGGTGGACGTGGCGGGCCACCGCACGGGCTTCACCGGCACCTACCGCAGCGGCAAGCCCGGGCCGGTGATCGTGTTCCTGGCGGAGTACGACGCCCTGGCCGGCATGGGCCACGCCTGCGGGCACAACCTGTTCGGGCCCACGTCGCTGCTGGCAGGGGCCGCCCTGAGGCAGGTCATCGACGAGGTGGGCGGCGAGGTGCGCGTCTACGGCACCCCCGGCGAGGAGGGCGG
>JAEDKS010000135.1 GCA_016295665.1 Clostridia bacterium | reverse complement strand
CATGGAGGGGGACGTGATTCTGGCGGAACCCGGCGCCACCGTGGGCTTTGCCGTCGCGGCGGGCGTGGGAGTGGCGATGGGCTCCAGGTCGCCGAGGGAGATGGGCCATTCGTTGCCGCGGCTCGTCTGCTTGGAGACATGGTTGCCGATGCCGTAGTACAGCGTATCGTTCTCGAAGAAGCAGCCGCTGATACAGCCGCTGGGGATGGTGAAGATCTTCCGTGCCGCACCGCCGGTGGGGGCAATGGCATACACGCCGTCTGCGGTGGTGTAGAGCAGGTAGCCCTGGTAGCGGCCCACCGCGCCGCCGTAGTCCGGATAGTACCGGTGATCGTTTTTATCAGAGGGATTGTAGGGCCAGTAGCTCGCAAAGGGGTCGCTGGTGATGGTGGTGAAGGTGTTGCTCTCGCTGTTCCACTTCACCAGCTCATAGTGGCAGGGATTGTCCTTCACCGGGCGCACGAAGTAGTAGTCGTTGCCTTCGATGAGGAAGCTGTGGGTCACGGAGTTCCAGAACATGTTGTCGAAGCGGGTGTCCGTGGTGCTGACCGGGCCGGTGATGTCGGCGGCGGAGCCATGCTTGCGCTCCGCGCTGGCAGTCATGCTCATCAGCAGGAACTGATGATCCACATAGCCGTAGTAATCGGGGGTGGTATCGTTCCAGGTGACATCCAGCTGGTACCATTTGCCATCAATCTGTACCGCGTTCCAGGTGTGGTTGACGGAGGGGTCGTCATTGTAGAAGCAGGTCACCGGAATGCCCAGCCGCTGCAGCACCGTGCAGACCGTGGTCATATACGCCTGGCAGACGCCCTTGCCCTCGGTCAGGAAGCTGTAGACATCGCGGTTGGTGTAGGTATCGTCATACTGGAAGTGGCGGCAGATGTAGTCGTTCACCGCCATGACCTGCCCCAGGTCATCGTCGGAGCAGGACAGGGCGTAGGCCACGATCTTCTCGATGCCCGCGTCAAAGGTCTCCAGCATGGTCTCCCGCTGCTCCTCCGTGTAGAGGTATTCGGGGCGCAGCAGATAGCGGCCTCCCTTGAACAGGAAGTTGTACTTGCCCGAGAGATAGAACAGCTCACCGTGCATGTTGATGGCGTTCTGGAAGGCGGCCTTCAGCTCTGCGGAAAATTCCTTCAGATCACCGGTGACATAATCCGTCACATCGACATCCGTCTCCTGCGCCAGCAGCGCGGCTGTCAGCGTCTCCTCCAGCGTCGGCAGGGTGCGGCGCATGGCAAACAGGCGCAGCGTGGTTCCTGCGCTGATGCCGGCGCCCTGCTCGGGGAAGCCGCCGAAATTGAAGATGCCATCCCGGGCATCCACGGTGTCGATGATCTTTTCCTCCTCCGCCAGCGCCGGTATCCACAGCATCATCAGGCACAGCGACAGCAGCAGCAGTCGGGTCACCAGGTGTTTCATTTGGTACTCCCCCTCCGCATACGACAGGTCAGGCAATGTATATCGTCATGCAAATCCTATTGTATCACAAATTGCAACGTTTGTGGCATCTATTCCAAATTTTTTTCTAAAATTTTTGATGCTTTTGTGTGTCTTTTTGTTAATTATTATTACGCATTTTTTAAGCATTGTTTCATCTTTTTGTTTTTCCGGCATTTTACCGGGTTTGTTGCCAATTCCAGGCCAAAAGAAGCCCCGCTTCCTCGTGCTGCGGGGAAGCGGGGCTGAGTTACGATGATGCTTTACAGGGTAACGCCGGTTTTGAAGATAGCCAAATCATGGAAGCCGTTTTTCTCGGAGCAGACCTGCTCGCCGGAGGCCACGCGAAGCACGTAGTCCATCAGCTCCTGGCTCAGCTCCGGCAGGGTCTTGCCGGCATCCAGCAGCTGACCGGCATTGAAGTCAATCCAGCCGTGCTTGCGGTTTGCCAGCGGGGAGTTGGAGGCGATCTTCACCGTGGGCACCGGACACGCGAAGGGCGTGCCGCGACCCGTGGAGAACAGCACGATGTGCGCGCCCGACGCGGACAGCGCCGTCGCCGCCACCAGGTCGTTGCCGGGAGCGGACAGCAGGTTCAGGCCCGGGGTGCTGACCCGCTCACCGTAGTGCAGCACGTCGCGCACCGGAGCGAAGCCGCTCTTCTGCGTGCAGCCCAGCGCTTTGTCCTCCAGCGTCGAAATGCCGCCCGCCTTGTTGCCGGGGGACGGGTTCTCGTAGATCGTCTGATGATGCTCCTCGAAGTAGCGCTTGAAGTCGTTGATGAGGGACACCGTCTTGCCAAAGAGCTCCTCGGTGTCGCAGCGATCCATCAGGATGGTCTCGGCGCCGAACATCTCCGGCACCTCGGTCAGGATGGTGGAGCCGCCCTGTGCGATCAGCAAATCGGAGAAGCCGCCGATGACGGGGTTCGCCGTAATGCCGGAGAAGCCGTCCGAGCCGCCGCACTTCAATCCGATGACCAGCTTGCTGGCGGGGCAGGGCACGCGCTCGTCACCGCGCATTTCGGCGGCGATCTCCTCCAGCAGGGCCATGCCGGCCTCCAGCTCGTCCTCCACCTGCTGGCAGACGAGGAACTTCACGCGCTTCTCGTCCCAGCCGCTCATGCGCTTCTGAATCTCCGCCACACCGCTGTTCTCACAGCCCAGGCCCAGCACCAGCACGCCGCCGGCGTTGGGATGCTGCGCCAGATCCGCCAGAATCTGCCGGGTGTTCTCCTGATCGTCGCCCATCTGGGAGCAGCCGTAGGGATGCGGGAAGGCGTACACATTCTCCACGCCGCCGCCCACCAGGGACTGCGCCCTGCGCTCCAGCGCCCGGGCGATGTCGTTCACGCAGCCCACCGTGGGCAGAATCCACAGCTCGTTGCGCACGCCGACCCGTCCGTCGGGGCGCTGGAAGCCCATGAACGTAGCGGGCTCCTTCGCTTCCAGCTGCGGATGGGTGGGATGCCAGGCGTAGTCCAGCTCACCGGAGAGCAGGGTGTGCAGGTTGTGCACATGGATATGGCTGCCCTTGGGGATGTCCTCCCTGGCGTAACCAATCGGGAAGCCGTACTTGATGATATGTCCGTCCTTGGGAATGTCCGCCAGCGCGATCTTGTGGCCTGCGGGGACGTCCGTGACCGCCGTCAGGGTCTCCCCCGCCACGGTGACCGCCTCTCCCTTCGCGATGGGAGCAAGGGCCACCGCCACGTTGTCGCGCTCGGTGATGCGAAGCAGCTCAGCCATGGGTTATCCTCCTGTTCACGTGTTGCATCCGGGAGCCGGTCACACCGGGAACTTCTCCTCCATGACCGCCCTCATGCCGCGCTCCAGAATCGCCTCGAGGCTCTCCGCCACGCTGTCCACGATGCCGGGCACCTTGACGAGGTCGGGGCCGAAGAAGCTCTCGTTGCCCAGGAACTGCTCCACCTGCTCCCGCACGGGCAGGTTCGCGGAGCCGGCGAAGAATTCCAGCACCGCCGCGTCATCCTGCAGCTGATAGGGCTGACCGTCGCGCAGGCACTCCAGCTTGCCGTCCTTGAGCGTGCCGCCGTGGTACAGGCCCATCAGGCTCGCCAGGGAGAAGGTCAGATGCTCGGGCAGCTTGCCGGTCTTTTCCACGTAGATCAGCAGGCTGGGCATGCAGCGGGCGCGCCACTTGCTCACGCTGTTCAGGCAGATGGCCAGCAGAGCGTGCTTGATGAAGGGGTTCTTGAAGCGGCCCGTCACCGCCTCGGCAAAGGCCATCAGGTCGGCCTTGTCCAGGGTCAGGGTGGGGATCACCTCGTCATAGAGGGTCTTCTGCATGAAGTTCAGGATCATGGGGTCGTTCATGGCATCCAGCACGATGTCGTAGCCGCACTGGAAGGCAGCGGGCACGAAGGAGGTGTGGGCGCCGTTGAGGATGCGCACCTTGCGCTGCTTGTAGGGCTTCTGGTTGTCGGTGAAGATCACCGGCAGGCCGATGGCGGGCAGGGGCAGCTCAGCGGAGATGTCCTTCGCGCTCTCGATAACCCACAGGCCGAAGGGCTCAGCCGTGACGATGATGTTGTCCTCGTAGCCGATCTTCTGCCAGATGGCCTCCGCCTCGCCCCGGGGATAGCCGGTCACGATGCGGTCCACCAGCGTGGAGGTGAACACGCAGCTGTCATCCAGCCACTGCTCGAAGCGCTCGCCCAGGTTCCACAGCTTCGCCAGGGCCTTCACGCAGCGGCGCAGCTGAATGCCGTTGTCGTCGATGAGCTCCACGGGCAGGATGACCAGGCCCTTGTCGGCGGCGTAGTCAAAGTGCTCGGCGCGCTCGTAGAGGAACTTGCACAGCTTGCCGGGATAGGACTTGGGCGGGCACAGGGCCATGTCGTCGCTCTCGTCCAGCACGATGCCCGCCTCGGTGGTGTTGCTGACGATGAAGCGCAGGGTCTCGCACCGGGCATAGCCGGCATAGCGGTCATAGTCCCTGTAGGCATCCACCGCGTCGGACACGGAGGTGATCACGCGGGTCTGCTCCACGGGCTCACCGTCCACCAGGCCGCGCAGCATCACGGTATAGCGGTAGTCCTGCTCCTTGAAGGCCGGGAACAGGCTGCCCATCTCGATGGGCTTGACCAGCACGATGGAGCCGTTGAAATCGGTCTTTTCGTTGGCGATATCCAGGAAGTAGTCCACGAAGGCGCGAAGGAAGTTGCCCTCGCCGAATTGCAGCACCTTGACGGGACGCTCCTGCGCGGGAGCCATGGCAGCGTTCAGGCGATCCATTTTCTCAAATCCCTCCATCTTTTATGGTAGAAAAACCATGTACAGCAGGTTCATGGCATGTAAACAATTACATACCGTCTCATACATTCTACACTCTTTTTGTCTTTACGTCAATGATTTTTCCAAATCTTCCATCACTTTTGGTCCGCCCCGGCAGCTATTTTCGGGAAAAAACAGGAAATGCGGCTGACCGCCCCCTTTTCTGTCCTGTTTTCGCCCGGAACGTGTAAGCGTTTACTATCTTTCTGTTCCCTGTTATCTCCATGCCTTTTGCTCTCCAACGCCCGAGCATCCATCCTCTGTTTTCCGTAAGTGTTTACATGCACCGCCCGCAGCCACCCCCTCGTCCCTGCCCCTCCGGTGGGAACGTCGGCATCGCTGCGCCGCCTCATCCCGCTTGCCGGGCGGGCGGCCCGGGATTTTCCGGAACCCCCGGCACCCTCCGACCCCGATCGCGGGGCTGGCGCGGCGCTTTCCCCGCTCCCGTCTGCAGGATGTGCCTGATTTCCCGGAAAGACGGCGTGAAAAACAGTTGAAAGGGCCGCGGTTTGGTGGTATAATATCAAGTGAGTGAACCGGGTGAAAATACTTACAAGCACAGGAGGCGATGGCGGCATGAACATCTATGATATTTCCGAAAAGGCGGGGGTGTCCATCGCCACCGTTTCCCGCGTGCTCAACGATTCGCCCCACGTCTCCGAAAAGACCCGGCGGCGCGTGCTGCGGGTCATTGAGCAGAGCGGCTATGTGCCCAACGCCTTCGCCCGGGGGCTGGGGCTGGGCAGCATGCGGACGGTGGGGCTCGTGTGCCCCGACGCCTCCGATGCCTACCTCTCCTCCGCGCTGTCCCACCTGGAGCAGGCCTTCCGCGCCCATGACTACAACTGCCTCCTGTCCTGCACCGGGCGCACCCTGGATGCCCGCATCGCCGGCGTGGAGGGGCTGTGCAACCGCCATGTGGACGGCATCGTGCTCATGGGCTCCTCCTTCGTGGAGGACCGCGATGAGGACAACGCCTACATCCGCGAGGCGGCGGGCAGCATGCCCGTGGTGCTGCTCAACGGCTCCTATGCCGCGGAGCACGTCTACTGCGTGCTCTGCGATGACGAGCGCGCCATGCGGGAGGCCGTGCAGTCCCTGACGGGGGCCGGACACAGGCGCATCCTCTACCTGTACGGCTCCGCCAATCACTCCGGTCGCAAGAAGCTGACAGGCTATGAGGCCGGGCTTCTCAGCCGTGGCCTGCCCGTGGAGGACAAGCTCATCGTCCACTGCCCCCGGGACGGCTTCTCCCTCGACCGCGTCCGTGAGCAGCTCACCGCCCTGTGGCAGAGCGGCACCCGCTTCGATGCCGTGATCGCCAGCGAGGACATGCTCGCGGTGGGCGTCCTGAAGTTCGCCCGCGCCAACGGGCTCCGCATCCCCGAGGACATCGCCGTCATCGGCTACAACAACTCCGGGCTGTGCATGTGCACCGAGCCCGAGCTGACCAGCGTGGACAACCGCCTGCCCGCCATCTGCGAGCAGATCGTGCAGACCATGCTGGGCGTGCTGGAGGGCCGCGAGATGCCCCAGCAGATCATGTTCACCTGCGAGATGGTGCGCCGCGCCTCCACCTGATCCCCTCCCGTGTTCCCCCGTCGTCGTGACGGTTTTTCCCGGACAACCCCACACTATTGCAAAAGGAGCGAAGCTACGATGAAAGCCTTCATGGACAAGGACTTCCTGCTCTCCACCGACACCGCGAAGACCCTCTACCACGAGGTGGCCGCCAAGTGCCCCATCATCGACTATCACTGTCACATCAGCCCCAAGCAGATCTGGGAGGACATCCGCTATGACAACATCACCCAGGTGTGGCTGGGCGGCGACCACTACAAGTGGCGCCTGATGCGCT
>JAEDKS010000134.1 GCA_016295665.1 Clostridia bacterium | reverse complement strand
GCCGGTGGCCTTGCCATACACCACGTTGGAGGTGATGGTCAGGATGGAGGTGGTGGGCTCGGAATCGCGATAGGTATGGCGGCGCTTGATGTCGTCCATGAAGGTCTTGAGCAGCCAGATACCGATCTCGTCGGCGCGGTCGTCGTCGTTGCCGTACTTGGGGAAGTCGCCCTCGATCTCGAAGTCCTTGGCGTAGCCTTCCTCATCGCGGATGACCTTGACCTTGGCGTACTTGATGGCGCTCAGGGAGTCGATCACGTGGGAGAAGCCGGCGATACCGGTGGCGAAGGTGCGGCGCACGTCGGTGTCGATCAGGGCCATCTCGGCGGCCTCGTAGTAGTACTTGTCGTGCATGTAGTGGATCAGGTTCAGCACGTTGACATAGATGTCAGCGACCCAATCCAGCCAGAACTTGTACTTCTCGATGACCTCGTCGTAGTCCAGGTACTCGCTGGTGATCTTCTCCATCTTGGGGCCGCACTGGATGCGATGCTTCTCGTCGAAGCCGCCGTTGATGGCGTACAGCAGGGCCTTGCCCAGGTTGGCGCGGGCGCCGAAGAACTGGATCTCCTTGCCGGTCTGGGTGGCGGACACGCAGCAGCAGATGCTGTAGTCGTCGCCCCACACGGGCTTCATGACCTTGTCGTTCTCGTACTGGATGGAGGAGGTGTTGATGGAGATCTTCGCGGCGTACTTCTTGAAGGTCTCGGGCAGCGCCTTGTCATACAGCACGGTCAGGTTGGGTTCCGGAGAGGGGCCCATGTTCTCGAGGGTGTGCAGGAAGCGGAAGTCGGTACGGGTGACCATGGAGCGGCCGTCCATGCCGATGCCGGCGATCTCCAGGGTGGCCCAGGTGGGGTCGCCGGAGAACAGCTCGTTGTAGGAGGGGATGCGGGCGAACTTCACCATGCGGAACTTCATGGTGATGTGGTCGATCAGCTCCTGGGCCTGCTCCTCGGTCAGGATGCCGCGCTCGATGTCGCGCTCGATGTAGATGTCCAGGAAGGTGGAGATACGGCCCACGGACATGGCGGCGCCGTTCTGGGTCTTGATGGCAGCCAGGTAGCCGAAGTACAGCCACTGGCAGGCCTCCTTGGCGTTGGTGGCGGGCTTGGAGATGTCGTAGCCGTAGATGGCAGCCATCTTCTTCATGCCCTTCAGGGCGTTGATCTGCATGCTGATTTCCTCACGCAGGCGGATCACGTCGTCATACATGTTGCCGCAGCCGCAGTTGAGCTTGTCCTCTTCCTTCTGCTCGATGAGGTAGTCGATGCCGTACAGGGCCACGCGGCGATAGTCGCCCACGATACGGCCACGGCCGTAGGTGTCGGGCAGACCGGTCACGACGTGGGTCTTGCGGACCAGACGCATCTCGGGGGTATAGGCGGCGAACACGGCGTCGTTATGGGTGGTCACGTACTCGCTGAAGATGTGCTTCAGCTCGGGGTCGACCTCATAGCCGTAGGTCTCGGCGGCCTGCACCGCCATCTTGATGCCGCCATAGGGCATGAAGGCGCGCTTCAGGGGCTTGTCGGTCTGCAGGCCCACGACCTGCTCCAGATCCTTCAGCTCCTCGCTGATGTAGCCGGGGCCATAGGCGGTCAGGCCGGTGACAACCTTGGTCTCGCACTCCAGGACGCCGCCCTTGGCGCGCTCTTCCTTCTGCAGCTTCTGCAGGGCGCCCCACAGCTTGTTGGTAGCCTCGGTGGGGCCAGCCAGGAAGGACTCATCGCCGTCATAGGGCTTGTAGTTGTTCTGAATGAAATCGCGAACGTTGACTTCCTCTTTCCAGAGGCGGCCCTCAAAGCCCTCCCACTGCTCGAAATTGACCATCAGAGGATTCCTCCTATCTTGTAAATCATCGGTGTGGACATGACTGCCCGGGAGGCGAACCGCTCACCTTCCGCCGGGACGGGCCGTCCCGATTCAGCCTGCTGCCCTCCACCCAATATCATAGCGCATTTTGGGGAAAAGTGCAAGGCTTTTGTGCCATGTTTTCATCCGTTTCCGTGACCGTCGCCGGCCCGGCGCCCTTCCCGAACACCCCATGATATTGTGTTCACCCTGAATATACCCCCACAATCTGCAGGTGAAACAGCTTTTTTCAAAAGTCCGGGAAAAGATTTGTAAACGCTTTCCTCTCCCCCTCGGGAACGCCGCAGCCCTCCCCGGGGCAGAGCATGGTCACGGTGATGTGCCCCTCCGCCAGCAGGGCCACGTCGCTGCCGGGCTCGGGGCTGTCCTGGGGCTGCTCGGGGCCCAGCCAGAAGTAGCGTTCGCCCCGGGGATTGACGCGCTCCTCGTAGCTGTCCCGGTAGATGAGGCGGCTCAGGGGGCAGAGCACGGGGGCCCGCAGCGCCGCCGGGGGCACGGCGGGCACGTTGACGCTGCACACGGTCAGGGGCGGCATGCCCGATCGCACCAGCCCCTCCCCCAGCGCCACGACCCAGTCCGCGAAGAAGCGCACCGTCTCCTCCGGGGTGCCCACCGCCATGGAGGCGGCGATGGCGGGCACCTGCTGGAACGCGGCCTCCCGGGCGGCGCCCACGGTGCCGCTGACGTACACCGCCAGCCCCACGTTGTAGCCCTTGTTGATGCCGCTGATGACCAGGTCGGGCTTCTCCCCGCACAGGCACATCATGCCCACCCGGCAGCTGTCCACGGGGGTGCCGCCCACCGCCCAGGCCGCTTCCGCGCCGGGGACGCGCTCCGGGCGCACCCGAAGCGGCTCGGACAGGGTGAAGGCATGGCTGCGGGCGCTCTGCTCGCCCATGGGCGCGGACACGGTGACCCGGTGCCCGCGCTTCGCCGCCGCCTCGCTCAGCGCGGCAAGGGACGGGCTGCGCACCCCGTCGTCGTTCGTCACGAGGATGTGCATGGGAATCCCTCCTTCTGTGTTGTCAGGGCGCCGCGACCGTCAGCGCCGCCTCGCCGGTGGTCAGGAAGCTGTCCGGCAGGTTGCTCTGGGGGCCCTTCGCGCTCTCGGGGAGAATCAGCTTGGCCCAGATGGCCTGCTTCTCCGCGTCCCCCTCCACGGGGTAGGGGCGGAAGTCCCGGTTCATGTTCTGTTTGCAGGGGATGACCGACAGGTGCGAGGCGGTCATGGTGCCGTCCCCGTTCAGGGTGAAGGTCACCTGGAACACCGCCGTGTCCGGATCCTTCGGGTTGGCGTTGGCGCCGAAGGTGAAGTTGGAGGTGGAGTAGAAGATCAGCTTGCCCTGATAGTACTCGATGGGCTGCAGCGTGTGGGAGCCGTGCCCGTAGACCAGGTCGGCCCCCGCGTCGATGAGCTTCTCGCCCCACTCCCGCTGGTCCTGATTGATGGCGTGGCTGTCCTCGGTGCCCCAGTGGATGCTGGCGATGACGAAGCCGCAGCCCTCCTCCTTCAGCTGCGCGATGCGGGCCATGTAGGTGTTCATCTTGTTCTTGAGAATCGGGTAGGTGATGCCGAGGATGCCCACCCGGACGCCCTTCAGCTCCGTCTCGTAGACGTACTCGTCGCCAAAGTAGCCGATGCCCTCCGCCTCCAGCGCGGCGATGGTGTCCAGCCACCCGTCGTAGCCGAAGTCCTTGGCGTGGTTGTTGATGACGTTGCACACGTCCACGTTGCCCAGCCGGAACACCGCTGCGAAGGACGGGTCGGCACTCAGGCTCATGGCCTTGTCGGTGGCGGGCTTCCGGCGGGTGAAGCAGCCCTCGCAGTTGGCGACGGTCAGGTCATCCCGGGCAAAGAGCTCCGCGAACAGGCTGAAGGGGTAGTCCAGCCCCGCCTGGCTGACCTTGTAGCAGTAGCCGCTCTCGTAGCCCCGGTACTTGTACTGCTCCCCCACGGTGCAGTCCCCGACAAAGGAGATGGTCACGGTCTCCGCCGCCCCCTCCGCCCGGCACAGCCCCGGGGACAAAAGCACCGCCGCCGCCAGCAGCAGCAGCGCGGCACGGTTCACAAGCCTCATGAAACGGCATCCGGTCTGGTTCATCGCACGCAGCATCCTTTCCCGCCGGGCCCGTCATCGCCCGGCCTTTTCCCTCTTTCCATCTTATCATCTGCGCGGCGGGCTGTCAATCGCGGGGGGCGTGTTTTTTCCGCGCTTGACAGGGACATGGGAATGGTCGTATAATAAAGTCACAACACCCGTGCGTACCCCAATCAAATAAGGAAAGAAGGTCATCCCGTGACGAAGCAGAAACCGACCTGCTCAGGCCAGACCGTCGTGATCGTGGCGATCGTGGTACTCGTCGCCATCGTGCTGTGCGTCCTCCTGTCCCGCACCATGCTGCAGCTGAACCAGACCGGCAGCGAGCTCACCGCCATGACCGTCGAACGGGACAGAACCGCCCATGATCTGTCCGCCGCGCAGAGCCTGCTGGCGGAGACCGATGCCAGCCTGACCGAAGCCAAAGCCAAGCTGGCGGAGACCGAGGGCAAGCTGGCTGACACCGAAGCCAAGCTCACCGAAACCGAGGGCAAGCTGACCGAAGCCGAAGCCAAGCTGGCTGACACCGAAGCCAAGCTCACCGAGACCGAAGCGGCCCTCGCCACCTCCACCGCCGCGCAGGAGACCGCCGCCGCCGCCCTCGTCCAGTCCGAAGCCCAGCTGACCGCGTGCCAGACGGCGCTGACCGAGGCGGAATCCAAGTTGGCGGAGACCGAGGGCAAGCTGGCTGACGCCGAAGCGAAGCTCACCGACATCGAGACGAAGCTGTCCGAAACCGAAGCCAAGCTGGCGGACAGCGAAACGAAGCTGTCCGACGCCGAGACGAAGCTGTCCGAGACCGAAGATGCCCTGACCGGCGCCCGGAACGCGCTGAGCGAGACCCAGACCATCCTCGCCGCCATGACCGCCGAGAAGGAAGCCGCCGCCGCCGCCCTCGCCGACAGGGAGACCGCCCTGTCCGACGCCCAGGCCGCCCTCGCCGCCATGACCGCCGAGAAGGAGGCCGCTGTTGCCGCCCTTGCGAACACGACCGCCGAGCGGGACGCGGCTGTGGGTGGCTACGAGGTCGTCGAGGAGCTGACGTGGAATGAAGGCAGCCTGCGCTGTCTGGGGCTCGCCATCCGGAACCGCTCCGGCGAAGCCCGCGCCGTGTCGGCGGTGGTGAAGTTTCTGGACGAGCAGGGCGGCGTGGTCGCCGTGTCCCGGCCCGTGCTGGAGGTCTGCGACAGCGACGATGTGGCCTTCCTGTCCTGCAGCTGCGGCACCGCCTACGCGAAGGTGGAGTACAGCATCGTGCTGACCGAGACCAGCACCATCAGCAACACCGGGGACATTCTGATGACCGTGGAAACCACGCCGAAGCGCGTGACCATCACGGCGGAGAACGCCGGCGAAACCCTCCCGGATCACATCGACTACACCTGCGTGTTCCTCGATGAAACCGGCGCGGTCGTCCGGGTGGCCCAGGGCGCGCTGGAGGTGCCCGCCCCCGGCGCATCAACCTCGCTGGCGCTCACCCCCGACACGGCATTTGCCTGCGCTGAGGTGTACTACACCGCCTTCACCCGCTGATTCCCCCTCCCCTCGCCGCGCCCCGAAGCTGATTGCGGGGCGCGGCATTTTGTGCTATACTGTACCCATCACCCGCAAGGAGAACCACCGATGAGCAAGACCCGCGAACGCATCCGGGACAGTCAGCTGCGCTACAGCAAGTCCCTCGGTCAGAACTTTCTCTATGATGACGACCTGCTCGCCGCCCTCGTCCGGGAGAGCGGCGTGGGCCCGGAGGACGACGTGCTGGAGATCGGCCCCGGCAGCGGCTCCATGACCCGCCACCTGTGCCGCGCCGCGCACCATGTGCTGTCCGTGGAGCTGGACGAGCGGCTGATTCCGCTGCTCCGGGCCTTCATGGAGCAGGAGCGGAACTTCACCCTCGTGCAGGGGGACGTGATGCGCCTGAACCTGACGGAGGTCACCTCCGCCCTGCGCAAGCCCCTGTCCGTGGTGGCGAACATCCCCTACTACATCACCACGCCGCTCATCACCCACCTGCTGACCTGCGGCCTGCCCCTGAAGCGGCTGGCGCTGATGGTGCAGAAGGAGGTGGCGGATAAGCTGCTCTCCGCCCCCGGCGGGGAGGGCTGGGGCATGCTGGCGCTGCGGGCGCAGTTCCTGTCCGAGCCGCGCCTCGCCATGGAGGTGCCCGCCGCCTGCTTCACCCCCGCGCCCAAGGTGGACAGCGCCTTCGTGGTGCTGGAGATGCGCGGGGCCCCGGCGGTGGATGTCCGCAGCCCGGAGGACTTCTTCCGGGTGGCCTCCGCAGGCTTTGCCCTGCGCCGCAAGACCATGGCGAACGCCCTGTCCGCGACGCTGCGCATGACGCGGAGCGAGGCGGCGGCGCTGCTGGAGCGCGCCGGGCTGGACGAGCGCGTCCGCTGCGAGCAGCTGACGATGCCGGAGCTGGCCCGGCTGTCGGACGCGTGCACCGCGTGGCGGGAGGATCGCGGAGAAGGGAGCGAAGGCTGATGAACGTGGCAAGATTCGAGCATGTGTCCGAGGGGCAGTACGCGCAGGACACCACGGCGCTGTCCCCGGTGCTCCCGCTCCGGGAGATTCCCCTGCCCCGCCGGGCCACCGCGGGCAGCGCGGGCTATGACTTCGTATG
>JAEDKS010000133.1 GCA_016295665.1 Clostridia bacterium | reverse complement strand
GGAGGACGCGGTCTGTCAGCGCACCCGGTTCGACACCTGTCGCATGACCGGTGCGGAGCTGTCCGAGGCCATCCTGCGCTCCACCTGCCTGAGGGGGTGCAAGGCCGACTACCTGAACCTGTCGCGGGCGCGGCTGGAGCATTCCCTGATCGCGGGCACCGTGCTGCGGGAGGCCTCGCTGGAGGAGACGCAGCTCCGCCAGAGCGGCCTGGACGACTGCGACCTGACCCGTGCCACCCTGCACCGCACGCCCCTGAAGGGCATCGACCTGCGCTCCAGCCGATGGGCGGCGCTGACCGTGGACATACCCGACCTGCGGGGCGCGGTGGTCACGGAGCAGCAGGCCGCGCAGCTGGCGGGGCTGCTGGGGCTCGTCATCCGGGACTGACCGCAGAAGGACAACCAGAAACCACAAAGGACAAAACAAACAGAGGAGGAACGGATCATGCTGAACATCGACTTCGTATCGGATTATGTGTGCCCCTACTGCCTGGTGGCCAAGGAAGCGCTGGAGCAGGCCATCATCGAGCTGCAGCTGCAGCGAGAGGTGAAGATCACCTCCCATCCCCTGGAGCTGACCCCGCCGGACAAGGAGCAGGTGGACACCTGGAGCGACCCGGTGCGCCGGGAGAAGTACCGGGTGCTGGAGGTTCCCTGCGAGGAGCTGAACCTGAACATGAAGCTGCCGCCCCACGTGGTGCCGCGTCCCCGCACCCGGCTGGCCTTCGAGGCCTGGCTGTACGCCTGTGACCATGACCGGGGCAGCCTGTGGAACAGCTGCATGTACCACGCCTACTTCATGGACGAGCTGGACATCGGTGACAAGGACGTGCTGCTGCACATCGCCAAATCGCTGCTGCTGGACGCGGACGATCTGTCCCGGGCGCTGGACGAGGGCCGCTACACGGAGAAGCTGCTGGCGCTGGAGGCCGAGGCGAAGGAAAAGTTCCAGCCCCGCCATGTGCCCACCGTGTACTGCAACGGCAAGTACATGAAGATCAAGGACTACACGAAGGAAGAGATGCTGGCCCTGCTGATGAACGCTGTGCAGGAGGCGAAGGCGCAGGAGCAGGCGCAGCCTGAAGCGGACATGGAGACCGGCATGAGCTGCGGCATCGACGGCTGCAACTGATCCGGAAAAGGCCCCGGAGCGATTCCGGGCAAAGCACAGGAGGGAAAACGCTTGCTGCACATCGGCTGTCACCTCTCCGCCGCCAAAGGCTATCTTGCCATGGGGCGGGAGGCTGTGTCCATCGGCGCGAACACCTTTCAGTTCTTCACCCGCAATCCCCGGGGCGGCAGCGCGAAGGCCGTGGATGAGCGGGACGTGGCGGCCTACCTGGCCTTTGCGGAGGAAAACGGCATCGGTCAGGTGGTGGCCCACGCGCCCTATACCCTGAACGGCTGCTCGGCGGATCCCGCCGTCCGGGACTTTGCGACCCGGACGATGCGGGATGACCTGCAGCGCCTGGAGCTGCTTCCCGGCAGCCTGTACAACTTCCATCCGGGCAGCCATGTGGGGCAGGGCGCGGAAAGGGGCATCGAGCTGGTCGCGGACATGCTGAATCAGGTGCTGTGGCCCGGCATGCGCACCACCGTCCTGCTGGAAACCATGGCGGGCAAGGGCAGCGAGCTGGGTCGCAGCTTTGAGGAGCTGCGGGCGATCATCGACCGGGTGGCGCTGAAGGAGCAGCTGGGCATCTGTCTGGACACCTGCCATGTGCACGACGCGGGCTATGACATCGTAAATGATCTGGACGGCGTGCTGGGGGAGCTGGACAGGGTCGTGGGGCTGGCGCGGGTGAAGGCGGTGCACGTCAACGACAGCAAGAACCCCATGGGCGCCCACAAGGATCGGCACGAGAAGATCGGTCTGGGCGCCATCGGCACCGACGCGCTGGTGCGGGTCATCACCCACCCGGCGCTGCGGACACTGCCCTTCTGTCTGGAGACGCCCAACGAGCTGGACGGCTACGCGGCGGAGATTCGCCTGCTGAAAGCGAGGGCGGAGGAAGCATGATCGAGGTATCGGCGGGCATCATCTCGCGCCCGGACGGACATCTGCTGGTGTGTCAGCGGGGCGAGGGCCGGAAGAACGCGCATCTGTGGGAGTTCCCCGGCGGCAAGCGGGAGGCGGGCGAGTCTGCGGCGGACTGTCTGCGCCGGGAGCTGCTGGAGGAGCTGAGCCTGCCCGTGCGAAACGTCCGGGCCGTCTATGAGGACGAGGCGCAGGGTATTCACTTCACCTTCCTGCGGGGCGAAACGGAGGCGGAGCCCGTGCCCACCGAGCATGAAGCCGTGCGCTTCCTGCCGGCGCGGGCGCTGCTGACCCTCCCCTTCTGCCCTGCGGACACCGAGGTGGCCCGGGCGCTGGCGCTGAACGCGCCGCCGCTGCGGCACTTCTTCTGGGACTTTGACGGCACCCTCATGGACACCTAGCCCCTGATGGTGCAGGTGCTCGTCCGGGGCTGCGGACAGCTGGGCATTTCCCTGACGCCGGAGCGGGCGCTGAGCCTGATGAAGCGGACGCTGCACGACGCCTGCGTGGTGCTGGGGGAGGAAAACGGGCTCCCCTGGCAGCGGATCGCGGAGGCCTATGACGCGGAGAAGCGGCAGGCCGACCTGCGCACGGTGCGCCCGCTGCCCGGTATTCCCGGGACGCTGGCGGCGCTGGGTGCTCTGGGCGGCAGGCACTATCTGGTGACCCACCGGGCCCGCGACAGCGCCCTGCCCATGCTGGAGAGCTGCGGGCTGCTGCCGTACTTCACCGACCTGGTGACGGGCGACGCGGGCTTCCCCCGCAAGCCTGCGCCGGACAGCTGCCTGTACCTGCTGCGCCGCCACGGCATCGCGCCGGAGACGGCGGTGATGATCGGCGACCGTCCCCTGGACACCGCCGCCGGTCGGGCCGCCGGCATGCTCTCCTGCCTTCTGGACACGGAGGGCCGCTTCCCGGAGGACGCGGCGGAGCTGCGGATGGAGGATGCCGGCGCCCTGCCCGGGCTGCTGTGCCCCGCGCCGCTGTAACTGCTGGATTTTTTCCCGGAAACCTGTTATGATAAGGACATGGACATCCCGCCTGCGCCATCGGTACGGGCGGTGACACATGAGGAGGACACCATGCGAAAATACCTGTCCCTACTGCTTGTTCTGACCCTGCTGCTGCCCGCGCTGGCGCTGGGCGAGGCCCGGACGGACACGCTCTCCGTATCCCCCGTGACCGGCGAGCTGCGCCCTGGCAAGGCGGTGCTGCTCACCTTCACGGTGCCCCGGGACGGTCTGGTGGATCTGCGCCTGCTGGATGACGCGGACAACCGGGTGTCCGTGGTGGTGCTGGATCTGACGGTTCAGCAGGGTGAGAACCGGGTGTGGTGGAACGGCACCTATGAGGGCGTTCCGGTGGCGCCGGGACGGTACCGGCTGGTGCTGTACCAGGATGGCGTGACCGCCGAGACCCCGGTGCTTGTGGGGGCGGTGGCGCCCTACCTGACCGGCATCGAGGTGGGCAGCGCGACGGTCACCCCGGAGACACCCCTGACCGTCAGCTTCTATGCCAGCTGCGCGGGCCGCATCACCACCGGACTGCGCACGGGCAGCGAATGGCGTCAGCTGGCCTCCTGGCAGATTGAGGCGGGGCAGAACACCCTGACCTGGTCGGACGCCAATACCTTCGACGGCGAGGCGCTCTTTACCCTGATGCTCACCGACGCGGAGGGCTACGCCTCCAACGAGGAGCAGCTGCCCATCACCCTCTCCGGCTTTGTGGCGGAGGATGAGACGCTGGTGATGGACATGGTGGAGATGGAGCCCACCGCCGTGCCCGCCAACGCGGACGAGCTGGAGCAGCCGGCCCCGGAGGCGGGGGCTGCGGAGCCCACCCCCGCGCCCACCGAAGCGCCGGATCTGTCCGACCAGCGCGTGTTCACACCCAGCTTCGGTAGCCCCTACACCGGGCTGGATACCACCATGAACTACTGGACGCTGCCCATGGACATCACCGACGAGGCGGCGGTGTGGGAGATGCTGATGCAGCCGGTGACGGTGCTCGATGACGGCGGCAAGACAGCGGATCAGCACAAGCGGCAGATCATCATCCGTGCGGAGCCCAGCGCGGACAGCGAGGGCGTGGGCGTGGTCACCAACCTGACCCAGAGCGTTCATGTGCTGGAGCAGGGCGAGGAGTGGACGCTGATTGAGTGCTACTCCTCCTCCTTCTACGACAGCGCGGTGAAGGCCTGGAACATGCT
The DNA here is from genome assembly GCA_016295665.1 of Clostridia bacterium. Taxonomy (GTDB): domain Bacteria; phylum Bacillota; class Clostridia; order Christensenellales; family Aristaeellaceae; genus HGM11604. The sequence continues at coordinate 2,366 of JAEDKS010000133.1, read as the reverse complement.
GGTGCAGGGCTATGTGCCCACGAAGTACCTCAAGACCGTGAAGCCCAACCAGACCATGGGTCTGGTGGTGGACAAGCTGACCCAGCGGCTGTACATCTTCAAGGATGGCGGTCTCTACGATACCCTGCTGTGCTCCACCGGCCTTGCGAACGCGTCTCAGCCCTACAACGAGACCCGCTCCGGCGAGTTCCTGCTGCAGAATCCGGCGGTGGGCGGCTGGCAGGACGGCAACATGTACTGCGACATGGGCATCCGCTTCAACGGCGGCGATCTGCTGCATCAGGTGCCGGCCCGGGTAAATGCCGATGGCACCAAGAACTACTCCAGCTACACCGCCGCGCTGGGCACCAAGGCCAGCCACGGCTGCATCCGCGTTCAGCGGCAGCGGACGCCCCTGGGCACCAACATGCAGTGGATCTGGAACAACCGCGCCGACGAGATGAAGCTCGTCATCTGGGAGGACTGGCAGGGCCGGCAGATTCCCTATCCCGAGGATGATCTGGTGCTGTACTACAACCCCAAGAACGGCCAGATGTACCACACCGCCGAGACCTGTTACTCCGCTACCGGCAAGACCTTCACGCCCTTCACCTACGGCGAGCTGGACACCGGGGACTTTGCGAAGCTGACCCGCTGCACCTACTGCACCCCGCCGCTGCGCAAGGCGGAGATCGACGCCATCAACGAGGTGTACGCCCCCGGCGGCGATCACGACCCGGTCATGACCGCGGCCCGGGAGGCGCTGAAGGGCGACTGAGCGCCCCCGGCGGCCTCATGAAAATTTTTCCTGAATCGCTGCAACAAAACCGGCTTCCGGATCGTCTATACGGGTGGAGGAGATTCCCACCGGGAGGTTACCATGAACATTGTGGACTATGTCATTCTGGGCATCGTTGGCATCAGCATCCTGTTCGGGCTGTACCGGGGGTTTATCTCCTCGGTGCTGAACACCGGCGGCTGCCTGCTGTCCTTCGGCCTGTCGTTCTACTTCACGCCGAAGCTGGCGAACATCGTGCAGGGCAACGTGTCCCTGCAGGAGACCCTCAGCCACTACACGGACATCTCCAGCCGGCTGGGTGACCTGGACCTGGCGCTGACCAACGTGCGGGAGCTGGGGCGGGAGAAGATCACCGAGGTCATCTCCCGTGTGAGCCTGCCCGAGCCGCTGGCGCAGCTGCTGGAGAGCAACCTGGTCAATCAGGTGTACGCCGGGGAAATCAGCGTGCAGACCGTGCAGGATTACATCAGTCAGACCATCCTCAGCGCCTGCATCAATATTCTGTGCTTCCTGGTGTGCTTCGTGGTGCTGTACGTGGTCATCGCCATCGTGGTGAACCTGCTCAAGGCGGTGTTCCGCTTCCCGGTGCTCAAGCAGCTGGACGGGCTGGCGGGCGGTGCCTTCGGACTGCTGCGGGGCGCGCTGATCTGCTATGTGCTCATGGCGCTGGTGCCCATGGTGGAGACCATGGTGCCCATCGACATGGTCACCGACCTGATTGCCGAGAGCACCCTGGCACCGATTTTCAACAACGGAAACCTGATTCTGGCGATCATCAACGGCAAGCTGTAGCGCGCAAGCTGCTGCGAGATGCCTCGGGACGCGCGACGTGAAGTTGTGCGTCCCTTTTGAAACAATGGGAGGGATGGATCATGAAAAGAAGGCTGACGGCGCTGGTGCTGGCGCTGTGTCTGGTGCTGACGCTCTGCCCCGTGCGGGCGGAGGGGGTTGCCACCGCCACGGATTTGGAGTCCCCGGCGCCCCCGGCGGAGGAGACCGCTGAGCCGACCGCGGTGCCGGAGCGGGTGGAGCTGAGCCTGAACGATGGCAGCGTAACGCTGACGGACAGCACCACCTATGTGCTGAGCGGTGGCTTTAACGCGGAGGCGGACGTGACCGTCGCGGAGGGCGTGACCGTCAAGCTGCAGCTGCGCAAGGCGACCATCCGCACCCTGACCCTGGGCGCCGGGAGCCGGGTGACGCTGGAGAGCACCGGCATCTGCGAGGTGGAGAAGCTCGTTGTGGGCGCTCTGACCGAGCTGACGTGGATAGGCACGGGCTGCGTCTCGGTGGAGACGGTGGAGCTGCCCGAGGAAGCACGGGATCGCGGCACGATTCGCGTGCAGAGCGGCAGCGTGAATGCCATCTTCCCGGAGAGCGACGGGCGGAGCCGCCATGTCTACGCGCTGGGCGAAGCCGGCACCATCACGGTGAACGGCAGGGACTATCCGGCGGGCGCGGACAGGGAGGGGAACGTGTACCTGTGGCTCGCCGCGCCGGAGAGCGGCATGACCTGGCAGGCGGAGATTGCAGACGGCGTGCTGGTGCTGACGCAGGTGGCCCCGGCTGACAAGACGGCGGAGCCCAC
>JAEDKS010000004.1 GCA_016295665.1 Clostridia bacterium | reverse complement strand
TTTTGAATTCGACAACAATCGTACGCATCCCAACGGTTGTAGAAGCTACATTATTTCCATCCAACTCGAATACAATCAATCCACTCCACTGATCTTGTTCAGCAAACGAAACCTTCTCTCCATCGTGTAATCCGCTGATAACCGTCAGTGAATCCGCAATCACCGTGTCAGTTGCCTTACCGCTCTCGCTTCCAGTCCAGTATCCAATATTCGGGTATGTATCAAGCAAGTTGATTGTTGTGGCATTTTCAGGAACGGTCAAAGTAACCCGCCAAGTCATGGTATTGCGACCATCCGCCTTAACGAACTCCTTTACGACAGCAGAATTCTCAATCCCGCCAGTTTTTTCGCCATGAATTGATACACCTGCATCCTGCTCGCCGCATCCATCGACCTTTGCTTTGTTGCTGAACCATTTATCACCAGCAAAATCACTCACAGGTACCATAGTCTGATATTTTATGGTATGTGATTTGTATTCAGTAACACCATCGTCAAAAGTGTAACTGAATGAAGTATCTTTACTGGGTTGGCACCTGAGTACATCCCAGGATACACTCTTTTCATCGATAGTGATACCATCACCCCAGTAGGACATCCCTTCAGTTGTAAGTGTATCAGTAAATTTTTTGCCGTTCAAACTAATCAATTGTTCTTTATTAATATTAACCGTCCATGTTACTACATAATAGGGGGCATCAGGCCCTTCTGTAATTAGACCACCAGCTACGCCATTTTTCTCCACGCCAGCATAGGAAGGCAATTTCTCAATTGTCAAACTGTCATGCGTTTCATCCGACTTGTTGTCACCGTAAGAAACCTGGACATGATTTCCAAGATTGGTAATTGCCGCCTCAACAAAATGAGCTTCATCCCGCGGAATGGACACCTGATAGGTGAGATAGTACACATCACCATCGTTCATTGTACCAAGATTACAGGTGAAGCCATCATTGTTCGTGGTGACTTTGCCATCAGTGCTAATCTGATTCCGGTTCTTATCTTTCACAATCAAAGAACCAACATAATAGCAAATGGTTTTATCTGCTCGATCGGAAGAAAGCATATCCTTCACAATTACATTTTCATTAATGCCGCTCGACTTCACCGTTACCGTATATGAAACCAGGAAGTTCGCTCCATCTTCACTGGTAGCAACGTTCCACTGATCGTGGGACTTCTCAACTTCAACTTTAGCTTCTCCCTTGACAACATCAAAAGCACACGAATCATTAAATTTAATCTGTGTTACATCTTTTGTTTCATCTAATTTGATTCTTGCCTTGACTGTAATGGTTCCGTTGTTGATAAGTTGCAGGTATAGATCAGACGCATCCTCATCAGCAAAAGTAATCACCAACTGGTTGCCTGTGAGCACATAGTTCATGTGGACCGTAATCTGCTGATCGACATTATTCACCTTGACTGTCGTCGTAAACTCGGCACTACCGCCATCCACAAGCGAAGAAGGCACAGCGCCTTCCGGGAAGGTATAGGTAAACGTCGTATGTCTATCCTTGGTAAACTGCAGCTCGCGATACTCTGCGAAGGTCAGCGTCAGGTTGTACTCCACCCCAGGATACATAACCCCGCCCTCAGGCAGGTTCAGATCCGCCAGATACAGAAATTTGTTCAGATCGTTGCTGGTCGCCACGGGACTTGCATTAAACACCGTAAACAGCGACCCCTGCTCCGCTAGTGCCTCCACCGGCATCATCGTCAGCAGCATCACGATGGAAAGCGTCCACGCAAACAGGCGCTTCAAGACTTCGGTCTTTTTCATGGCTTTACTCCCCCTTGCTTTCGCTTGCGACATCGAACACAGTCACACGAATGCCGTACAGCGCATTACTGTTCGTCTCGTCGAGGATAAAGGTGTAGGTCTCGTTCGTTTCGCCCTCTACCTTGATCCACTCCTCGGCGTCAATGGGCAGTACCTCCCACTGATAGGCCGGCTCGCCAATAGTGCCGGTAATGACCGCCTTCACCGTTACGGCGTCACCGTAGCAATAGCACTCCTTCGGATCAACGATCTCAACGGACACCGCATAGGAGAGATTCACGACCTCGACCTGCTGGCGAACGCTCTTGGTCGTATTGTCTTCCCCCTTCGCGGGCCCAATCACATCCAGAGAGCCTTCGTCGATGATGATCTCATCCTCGCCGTCTGCGGAGAGCGGGGAGAGCAACACGAACAGCTCCGTTTCCGCAGGAGCGCGGTGGAGCACAACGACGGGGTTCTCGCCCCGGGTCTCGGAGCCCAGCCAGTTCGCCAGCAGCATCTCACTGCCGGTGCCGTACTGGAAGGCGTATTGCGTCAGGTCGAGGCTGTAGCCCTTCTCGCTGAGCAGCGCAGTCAGCTGCTCGATGCTCAGCGCGGGAACGCCGTTGCTCTCGGTCAGCGGCAGCTTGCCAACCCAGGTGAAGTCCGACGCCGATGCGGAGTTCTGCACAAAGATGGACACCCTGTACACGGTCGGTTCAGGCTCTGCCGGGGCTGCGGGAGCCGGCTCCTCCAGGTCGGTGGGGGTCGTCACACCCTCCGCCGCCGCAAGCAGCGCGCCGCCTCCGCACACCATCAGCAAAGCCAGCAGCAGGGCTGTGAGCTTGCGCATGAGATGCCTGGATGTCTTTCTGTTCATTGTACTTCCTCCTCCAAAATGATAAACATGAAGCATGGTTTGGGGATTGTTCCGCAGGCCGATTCCGGCAGCTGGAAGGGATCGAGGCATCCGGAACATGTCTCGGAGCGCGAAATGCTCGCATTCCGATTTGTATTCATTATAACGCCGTTACAGGTCGATTGTCAATGGATTCATGCGGTTTCGTCAGATTTTCGTTTGCGCAAAATGGTCAAATAAATCGTTTTCTGCGCCATGTCATATTTCGTTGTTTTTTTTGGAAGTGTTTCCTAGTGTCATATTTCTGTCATGAATTCTTACGGAATTGGGTGTGTTGTTTCTTTTTCAGATGATCTTTGGTCTGTTTTTGATGCTTCTCAGACGACCAAGGATGGCTATTGCACCATAAAAACGTCCGCGAACCATGCAGATTCGCGGACGCTGTTCTGTTTTACTGATTCAGTTCCTTGCGGTAGCCGTCCAGCTCGCGCTCGTTGCCGTACACGAAGTGTCCGGGAGCAATCTCGCTCCAGACGGGCTTGTCCACGCTGTAGTCATGCACGGAGGGATCATACACCAGCAGCTTTTTGGCACGCTCCAAATAGGGGTTCGGATTCGGAACCGCGGAGAGCAGCGCTTTGGTGTAGGGGTGCAGCGGGTGATGGAACAGCTCCTCGGACTCCGCCAGCTCCACGATGACGCCCTTGTGAATGACAGCGATGCGGTCGGAGATGAAGCGCACCACCGACAGGTCATGGGCGATGAACAGGTAGGTCAGACCGCGCTTGGCCTTCAGGTCATTCAGCAGGTTCAGCACCTGGGCCCGGATGGACACGTCCAGCGCGGAAATCGGCTCGTCCGCCACGATGAACTCGGGCTGCATAATCAGGCTGCGGGCAATACCGATGCGCTGACGCTGTCCGCCGGAGAACTCATGGGGGAAGCGGCTGGAGAACTCAGGCAGCAGGCCAACCTCCTCCAGCGCGTTCTGGATGCGGTCAGACAGCTCCTCCTTGGACTTGTAGTCCTGCTTGAAGCCCTGCTTGTTATGCTGGTTGATCAGGCCCTCGGCGATGATGTAGTCCACCTTCGCGCGCTCGTTCAGGGACGCCATGGGATCCTGGAAGATCATCTGCATGTTGCGGATGACCTCGTTGTCCAGCTCCCGGCTGATCTTGCCGCTGATGCGGCGGCCCTTGTAGAGCACCTCGCCGTTGGTGATGGGGTTGATGCGAACAATGGCGCGACCTATCGTGGTCTTGCCGGAGCCGCTCTCGCCCACCAGAGAGAAGGTCTCGCCCCGGTAGATGGTGAAGTTGACATCGTTCACCGCGACGAACTTCTTCTTGCCCGTGCCGAAGGTGACCTCCATGTTCTTGACTTCCACCAGCGGCTCGCGACCGCTGTAGTCCAGGGGCTGGGCCTTGTACCCGGCGGTGTTGCGATGGGCATCGCCCAGACGACGGATAGTGTCGGGCTGCTCCACATGGGGCGCGCGCGGGTCGAGCATCCAGGTTTTGGCCTGATGGGTCGGCGAGACGTCGAACATCGGTGGCTCCTCCAAGAAGTCGATGTTCAGCGCGCGCTTGTTGCGGGGAGCGAAGCTGTCGCCGTGAATAACGTTGAACAGGTTGGGCGGCGTGCCCTCGATGGCGGGCAGCTTCTCGCCCTTCACGCCCAGCTGCGGCAGCGCCGACAGCAGCGCCCAGGCATAAGGATGCCGCGCATCGAAGAAAATCTCGTTGATCATGCCGATTTCCACAATCTGACCGGCGTACATGACCGCCACGCGATCTGCCACGTTCGCCACCACGCCCAGGTCATGGGTGATGTAGATGATCGTCATGCCCTGCTCTTTCTGCAGGCGGCGGATCAGGTCAAGAATCTGCGCCTGGATAGTCACGTCCAGCGCGGTGGTGGGCTCGTCGCAGATCAGAATCTGGGGCTTGCAGGCCACGGCGATGGCGATGACCACGCGTTGACGCATGCCGCCGGAGAACTCGTGGGGATACTGCTTGTAGCGGCGCTCCGGATCCGGAATGCCCACCGCCTCCAGCATCCGCAGGGTCTCCTTTTTCGCCTCGGCGCCGTGGAGTCCCTGATTGACCTCAATGGCCTCCTGAATCTGGCGACCAATGGTCTTGAGCGGGTTCAGGGAGGTCATGGGGTCCTGGGTCACCATGGCAATCTTCCGACCGCGAATCTTGCGCCACTCGTTCTCGTCCTTGATCTGCGCCAGATCCTTGCCGTCGTACATGATGGAACCATTGGTGATGGTGCCGTTCTTGTCCAGCATGCCGACGAACAGCTTCGTGAACACGCTCTTGCCCGAGCCGGACTCACCCACGATGGCGAGGGTCTCGCCGTCGTACACATCCAGTGAGCAGCGACGGATGGCATTCAGCTTCTTGCCGCGCAGGGTGAACTGAACCTCCACGTCCGTGGCGGAGAGGATGGGCGCGCTGGAGAGAATCTGCTTGGCGCGGGCATCAAAGTCAATGCCCGGGGTCTTCATGACGGTTTCACTCATCTTTCCGGCACCTCCTTACACATGATTCCGCGAGTCGCACGCATCCGAGAAGGCATTGCCCACCAGATAGAACGTGATGGTGATGATGGAGACGATGGCCGCGGGGAACACCAGGAGGTAGGGATAATCCAGGAAGTAGCTGCGCGCATTCCGCAGCAGGATGCCCAGCGAGGGCAGGTCGATGCTCATCAGGCCCAGGTAGGTCAGCGTGGTCTCATACGCAATGATGCTGGGAATCGCCAGCGCCAGGCGCAGCACGATGACGCTGACCAGATACGGGAAGATGTTCTTCATGAGCACGCGGTACAGCGGCGTGCCCAGGCAGCGGGAGGCCAGATTGTACTCACGGTCGCGGTACATGAACACCAGGTTGCGGATGTTGCGGGCGGTGCCCAGCCAGCTGACCAGAATGAGCGCGACGCCGATAATGAACACGGACTTGCCGACCATCAGGGCAATCAGCGTCATGTAGATAATCATGGGAATGTTGTTGATGAAGTTGTACAGCTCGGTGAAGAAGCGATCCAGCGCGCGGACATAGCCCCACAGGAGGCCGATGATCACGCCCAGGATGATCTCACCCAGGGACACCGACACGGACAGCAGGATGGACGTGCGGGTGGCGTACCACACCTGGCACCAGTAGTCGCGGCCCAGGTTGTCGGTGCCGAACCAGTAGGTGCCGTTGGGCGCGGTGAAGGCCAGGCTGTTGTCAATGCGCAGGTTGTACACGTCGAACTTGCTGATGGCCAGCGCCACAAAGGTGAACAGCAGCAGGAACACAAACACGAAGGACATGATGACGGCGGGCTTCTTCTTCAGGAAGTTGGCCCACACGCTCTTCCAGTAGGAGTACTCGGAGTAGCCCGTGCGCTCGGCGGCCTGCGGCTCGTAGACCGCAAAGTCGAACAGCTGGTTTTCCGGCATCCGGGAGCGGGCCTGCACATACACGCGCTCCTCGTCATATTGCTTGTCGGGGTTGGTCTCCACGGCGCTGGAGTCGGGCGTCATGCGCACCTTCGGCGTTTCCAGCTCCTGAATGGTTTTCGTCTGCTTCTTCTTGCTCATCTTAGCGGGAGCCTCCCTTCGACGTCAGGCGGATACGAGGATCAATCAGCGTCATCAGCACGTCGCCGATGAACAGGCCGATGATACCCAGCGACGCGTACAGCATCACGATGGCCTGCACCAGGTTGCAGTCATAGCGTCCGATGGCGTCGGTCAGCAGCGGGCCCATGCCGGGCACCGCGAAGAAGCGCTCCACCAGAATGGAGCCGCCCACCGTCAGCAGGATGGACACGGGCAGCTGCTGCACCATGGGCACGAAGGCGTTCTTCAGCACATGCTTGAACATGACCTGCTGCGTGGAGAGACCCTTCAGCCGGGCGAGGCGGATATAGTCCTTGTTCAGCTCGTCCACCATGTAGCGGCGAATCCACAGCATATAGCTGGCGATGGAGCCGATGGAGAGGCAGACCACCGGCAGAATGGAGGAGACAGTCACGTTATCCAGCTGATACCGCTGCGGCAGCCCCAGCACGCGGGAGCCGAACACCAGAATCAGCGAGTAGGACACCAGATGGGGCACCGCGTTGACGAACACGGTGTAGGCCGTGCCGATCTGATCGACCAGACCGTCCTTGAAGCGGGCCTGGAACACACCCATGGTCACGCCCACCAGCAGGGAGATGGCAACGGAGATCAGGCCGAGCCGCATGGACACGCCGAACTTGCTGCCGATGACGTCCAGCACGGGCTGTCCCTGGGCGATGCGGCGGGATTCACCGAGATAGAAGGTGAAGTTGAAGTGGAAGATGTTGATGCCGACCTGATCCGCCACGACTTTCATCAGATCCTCGGTCATGGCCTTGGCATCGTAGGCTGCCAGCAGCTCGGCGGTGACGGTGTCCTCCGGGTGCTCGGCAAGGTACGCATCCACATAGGCGCGGTTCTTGTCGCTCAGCTTGCCATAGTAGGCATCCGGGGTGGAAACCATCTTCTTATAGAAGGTTTTCAGAATGCTGGAGGTCTTGTTGTCCTCAGACAGGGTCGCGGCATAGGCTTCCACCTTGCTCAGGTCGGCATCGGTATAATAGTTGCCGATGTCAAACTGGAACATGTTGGCGAAGAAGTTGCCCAGCTGCACATAGATCGGGTCAAGGTAGCCCGCGGCCCGCAGCTTGTCCTCCCGCTGCTCGTCGGTGAGCTTGATGAGCTCATCCTCTGTGAAGAAGTATTCCGTGGGCATCATTCGCAGCAGGATGAACACCGCGCACACAATCAGAACGATGGTGACGAGGGATTGCAGCAGCCGCTTGACGGTGTATTTCAGCATGTTCCGACCTCCTGTCCCTTTGGGGTAAGATAATGGCAAAGGGTACCAGCGCACAATGGCCGCGGACTGCGGAGAAGCTCCGCTCGTCATTGGGCGGTGGTACCCTAAGGCGTCTTGCGCCTTCTGACAGGTTTTCCGGCAGCCGCTCCCCTTTCGGGAAGCGGCTGCCGGCCTTTCTGCCTGTGGCAGAGGGATTACAGCGGATTACTCGGCTTCGTAGGCAGCCTTGAACGCCTCGTAGTCGGCAGTGGTGTAGCCCTCGTCATTGGTCTCCCAGTTGACGTAGCGGGTCGCCTGCATGCCGTAGGCGCAGTAGATCTTGCTGTAGTCGTTCACCTTGGTCAGCTGCCAGCCAACCTCGTTGTAGTAGGGGATCGCCAGCGCGTTCTCAATGTAGTAGGTCTCAGCATCGGCGAAGGCAGCCAGACGGGCATCCTGATCGTCGGTGATGGCCTTGGCGTTGGCAACCTTCTGGGTGAAGGTCATGTAGATGCCGAACAGGTCAGCGGCGCTCTCGCCAATGACGGTCTGGTCGGTAACCACCTTGTTGACCTTGCTGTAGGTGTTGGAGTAGTAGGCGTTGGCCTCGCCGTAGGTCTCCTGGCCCAGGAAGTTGACGGGATCACCGAAGTCGGCGCCCCAACCATTCAGGTAGAAGGAAGCCAGCTGAGGCGTGCGAACCTCCTTGGACAGAGAAGAAACGTAGGTCTTGATGTTCAGAACCACGAAGTCGTCGCCCAGGCAATCAGAGATGATCTGCTTCAGGGTGTCGGCGGTGTCCTTGGCGGTCTGGTTGCTGCCGGAGATGTAGTAGTCAGCCTGCACGGGGAAGGTCACGCCCAGAGCGGACAGCTCCTCCATGGCCTGCGCCTTGTAGGCAGCGGCCTTCTCGGCATCCAGACGATCATAGGAATCGGTGTAAGCCAGGCCCAGACGATCCAGCACCAGGCTGGTGTAGTCCTTGCCCTCGGTGGTGGTGGACACGGCGCGGGCGGTGTAGGTGTAGCTGTTGCAGTTCAGAGGATTGATGGCGTTGGTACGGGCCAGGTAGTCGGTCCAGTCAATGCCGTAGTACCAGGCCAGACGGAACGCGGTGTTCGCCACAGCGGTGTTCCAGTTCAGGTCGGGCGTGCCATCCTCAAACAGCTTGTCCCAGCAGAAATGGATGGAGTAGGCATACTTGGTGGGACGATACTCGGTGATGAAGTCATGGTAGGGGTTGGAGGGATCGGTGTAGATGGTCTGCAGGTTGGACTGGGACAGGTTGATGTGATCAATCTCACCGGTCTGATACAGCTGATAGGCCACATCAAGGGACTCCACCATGTGCACGGTCACGGTGTCGAACACGGTGTTCTCGTCCAGACCATACCAGGACTCGTTCTTGGAGAAAACCTTCTCGTTGCCGGCAACATACTCGGTGATGGTGTACGGGCCATTGTACCACAGCTGGTCGTAGGTCACAGCGTAGTAGCCATCGGCGCCCAGGTCAGCCAGCAGGTCGCCAGCGATGGGGCTCATCGCGCAGTAGGTGGTCAGGGTGGGGAAATAGGCCAGGGGCTCCACGCAGGTCACGACCAGGGTGTAGTCGTCCACGGCCTCGATGCCGACCATCTCCAGGAAGGTCTCCAGACCCAGGTTCATGGCTTCCTCGGTCTTTTCGGCCTTCACCAGCTCCTCGGTGTAGTTGTAGTAGTCACCGGCACCGGCGATCATCTCGATGGGCATGGAGGTGTTGGCGGCCTCGTTCTTGGCAGCGTTCAGCACGAACTCCAGACCCCACAGGAAATCCTCGGCGACGCAGTCGGCCATGTAGTTGCCCTCATAGTCAACCCAGGTCACGTCATCACGCAGGACGAAGGTCCAGGTCTTGCCGCCGTCCTCGGAGCTCCACTCCTTGGCCACAGCGGGCTGCAGGTTGCCGTGGTTGTCGTTGGTCAGCAGACCGTCGATGCAGTTGCTCAGAACGTTCAGGTCAACGGCGCTCTGAGAATGCTGAATGCAGAAGGTCTCGATCTCATTGGCCTGCGTCTGGTAATCATCGAAGTCGGTGATGGGCGCCGCATACGCGACAGCAGCCATGCTCACGAGCATCGCGACCGCCAGAACCAGAGAAAGCAGCTTCTTCATGGTGATTCCCCCTCTTTGTCTTTCCGGGACAGGCAGAAGTCCCGCCTATTCCTTAGAGAATATTATAACGGTTCTCTTTTTTATTTGTCAAGTCTTTTTGCATATAAAATACAAGCCGAGTGCAATTTTCGACCCCGTTTTTCGGATTTCGGGCGGTTCTTTTGCATTTTTTCCACAATCATGCAGGCAATATTGCCTCCGGGCTGCAAGTTTGAGGTTGCATGGAGCGCCGCTTTACGGTATAATCTATCCATTCCATGGAAAGGAGGCGGCGGGATGCGCAGGTGGTTTTCCACGCATGTGAAGCGGCACATGATCCGCCCCATCATCTACAAGGCGACCTCCCGGTTCGCCTATCTGCTCTGCGTCGCGCTGATCTGGGACAGGTTCATCAATCAGGGGAAGCAGCCCATCGGGCTGAGCCTCGCCTTCGGGCTGATCGCCATCGGCTTTCTGCTGGCGGGTTGGCTGGCATATCTGCGCATGGACGGCGTGTCCATCCCCCGCCTGCCCGCCCGGCATAAGAAAAAGAAGAAGATTGACAGCCTGTTCGGAGACATGATCGACTATGTGGACGAGCCCATCGTCGAGTACGCCGACCTGGAGGAGGACGAGCAGAACGTGTGCCTGATGCTCTCCGACGTCCTGTGCGCGGCGGTGTACGGGGTGCTGTCGCTCTTTGTGTGATAAGCGCGGCGCTTTGGCAAGAGAAGGGCGTTCCGGAGGCAGCCTGCCATCCGGAACGCCCTCTGTTTTCCTCTATGTTATGGTAGATTCGCCTTGATGTGACGCCGTATGCCCGCGTCACGCCAGGGCGGTCAGGCCCTCGCAGCCCGAGAGAATCTCCGCGCTGCCCACCACGCACATGGAGCCCTTCGCCGCGATCTCGTCCAGCTGGGCGCTGGCCTCCAGCAGCTGCGCCGGCGTGGTCTCCAGCACCTCCCGGAACTGCTGCCGCAGCTGCTCCAGCGTCACGCCGGTGAAGCAGCGGCTGAACGCCTGCTCGCTCTGGAAGCGGGGCGCCAGCAGGGGCATCAGTTCGGACAGGGTGCCGATGATGATGGTGTCCAGCGCGCTGCCCGACTCGCAGAAGCTGCGCACGAACGCCGCGGAACGGCGGTACACGTCCAGCGTGCGGGCCGCGCTGGGGTCACGGTAGGAGTAGAAGCACACGTTGCCGCTCTCCCGGGTCAGCAGGCCGCAGCCGTAGGCACCGCCCTGCACGCGCACCTCGTTCCACAGGTACGCCAGCGAGATGAGCTGGCCCATGACCCAGTTGGTACCGGTAACACGGAAGCCCAGGGTGTTCAGGTTCGCGCCCAGGGTCGCGAAGGAGATGGCGGCGGGAATCGTGACCGCGGTATCCTCCCGGCCCGTCAGCTTCACCTGCAGGGGGCCCGTCGGCTCCCCCGCCGGGAAGGCGGAAAGCAGTGCCGTCAGCTGCGCGTCGCTCACGCCGCCCGTGACACCCAGGGTCAGCCGCGACGTCGCGGAGATGCGATGGCTCAGGCGCTCCATGGCCGCAATCTCGCCCTCGATGCGCTCGTCAAAGTGCTCCAGCAGCGCCCGCAGCGCCGTATAAGCGCCATAGCCCTGGGTGCGGTCCGCCACCAGCGTGGTGGCATTCCAGCCGCTCAGGGCGTGGTTCACGGCGAACATCATGCCATTCATGACCAGCTGCTGCTGCATGGCGATGAACGCCTGCTGCATCACCTCGCGGATGCGCTCGGACTGGTGCAGGTCGGTTTCCAGCTGCACCTCCTGAATCAGGCGCACCGCCTCGTCCACCTTGCTCTCCAGCACGCTGCAGGACACCACGAAGCACGCCTTGCACCTGTCCGTCTCCCCGGGCGTCGCGAACGCCTCCACCCCGTGGGTCAGGCTGCCCAGATGGAGCTTGATCTCCCGCTGCAGCTCCTGGGAGGTGTGCCGCGCCGTGGGCAGCACCGCCAGCACCCGCGCCAGCAGCTGCGCCGTGGGCAGCTCCTCCTCCGTCAGGTCGCCCAGGTCAAAGTACAGCTTCAGATACACCATGCCGCCCGCGTTCACCGGCGAGCGCAGCACCCGCACCCCCTGCAGCCGCTGCTCCGCCAGCTCAACCCAGAGGGGCTCTGCGGACACCTCCGACAGCTTCAGGTGGGGCAGCGTCGCCAGCGCCTCGGGGCTGTCCGGCGTCTGCTGCCAGGTGTGCAGCGCCTCCAGCTCCGCGCCGCAGGATGCCTGCTCCGCCTCCGTCATGGCGTCCCACCGGGCATGGGCGCTGCGCAGCTCCTCGGCGGCCCGCTCCGCGCCCAGGGTCTGGGAGGGCAGGGCATGCAGCTCGCACAGGGTGTCGTCCTCCAGGAACATCTCCCGGAGCAGCTGCTCGTAGTAGCCATCCTCCAGATGTGCCCGCAGCGCGGCGAAGGCCTCGTTGTTCCGCAGGTACAGCGCCGGGTCGCCGCCGTAGAGCCAGGAGTTCATCACCTGGATGGACAGCATGACGCCGTAGGGCTCGTTGTGCTCGCGGGTCTTGAACTCGTAGCGGTTCAGACAGCCCGTCAGCTCCGTTCTGTCCAGCCCCTTCTCCAGCAGCTCCCGGATGATGGCCTGCACCGCCCGCCGGGCCTCCGGCAGCTTCTCCGCCTGCATGTTCTGCAGCATCAGATCCACCGTCACCTGGGCCATGCCGCCGTCCTCTGCCGACAGCCGCAGCTCCTGGGCCAGCCCCTGCTCCAGCACCGCCCGCTTCAGCGGCGCGTCGTTGCTGCCCGCCAGGTAGTCGCACAGCACCTTCGCCGCCATCAGCCGCACCCGATCCTCCCAGGTGCCGATGATCCGGCTCATGGCGAAGTACGCCTTGCCCTCCGGGGCCTCGCCGGGGGCCAGCTCGTAGGAGATGGTGCGCTGCTGCCCGGGCACGGGCTTCTGCAGCTTCAGCTCGAAGTCGGGCTCCCGGCGCTCGTAGCGGCAGAGATAGTCGTCGTTGATCTTCGCCAGCAGCTGCTCGATGTCCACGTCGCCGTCCAGGAAGAAGCGCGCATTGGAGGGATGATAGAACCGGCGATGAGCGTCCAGGAACGCCTCGTAGGTCAGCTCCGGGATGTGCGTCGGATCGCCGCCGGACACGAAGCGGTAGCAGCTGTCCGGGAACAGCATCCGGGCCATGGCATACGCCATCACCTCGTCCACGGAGGACAGGGCGCCCTTCATCTCGTTGAACACCACGCCCACATAGTGGGGCTTCTCCCCGGGCGCATCCTGTTCCAGTCGCCAGCCCTCCTGCAGGAAGATGTTCTTCCGCTCGTACACCGCCGGGCAGAACACCGCGTCCAGATACACGCTGACCAGATTCCGGAAGTCCGCATCGTTGCGGCTCGACACCGGGTACATGGTCTTGTCCGGGAAGGTGAAGGCGTTCAGGAACGTGTTCATGGAGCCCTTCATCAGCTCCACAAAGGGCTCCTTCACCGGGTACTTCGCCGAGCCGCACAGCGCCGAGTGCTCCATGATGTGGAATACGCCCGTGTCGTTCTCCGGCAGGGTTTTGAAGGTCACGGAAAAGGTCTTGTTCCGGTCGGGCCGCCGGATCCACAGCAGCTCCGCGCCCGTCCCGCGATGGCGGAACAGATGCAGCTCCGCGTCCATCTCCGGCACGGGGGTCACGTTCGTCAGCTCAAAGTCATGGAGTACGGTTCCGGGATTCATGGGCAAATACCTCGCTTTCCGGTCGGATACGCATATTTTAGGTTACCTTCGCCACACCGCACGGCTTTTCCTGCTTTTCCCTCCTGCTTTCCGCATTTCTCATGACTTTCTCATCCTTCCCCCGCCCGCTCCCTTCCATACCGAAGTCGGTCTTGACTTCCGCCGCCGAATCCTCTATACTTATCCCGGATACCACCACAACGGCACGGGAGGCTTGGTCATGCGCAAGGGTGATGAGCGTAAGCAGGAGATTCTGAACATATCCGAGCGGCTGTTCTGCCAGAAGGGCTTCGATGCCACCAGCGTGCAGGACGTGCTGGATCAGCTCCACTGCAGCAAGGGCGCGTTCTATCACCACTTCATCAGCAAGGACGCGGTGCTGGACACCATCTGCGCCCGCCATGCCGAGCAGGCCTGCGAGCGCGCCGGTCAGCAGCTGGAGGGGCTGGAGGGCTCCATGGCCCGGCTGAACCTGCTCCTTCGCGCCTTCCTCCCCCTGCACCGGGACGAGCAGGCCTTCATGCTCATGCTCCTGCCGCTGCTGGACAGGCCGGAGAGCGTGGCGGTGCGCGTGCGCTATCAGGAGGCCCTCGCCGGGGCGTTCCTTCCCCCGCTGGAGCGGGAGGTGGAGGCGGCCCGGGCCACCGGGGTCATCTGCCCGCCGGTGCGCGGGGTGTGTCAGCCCGTGCTGGCCCTGCTGAATCAGTGCTGGGTCGAGGCGGCGCTGCTGCTGCTGCAGGCCCTCCGGAAGGGACAGCGGCACGACGCCGGCGCGCTGCTGGGCGTGCTGGAAAAGTACCGGCGGAGCATCGAGGTGCTGCTGGACGCCCCCTACGGCTCGGTGACGCTGGCGGACTTCGCGGACTGGGACGAGCTGGCGGAAGCCCTGGGCAGACAGCTTGCCTCCGACAGGCCCTGAGGGCGGCGCCCCGAGCCCATCCGGCTTCAGCTTCATCAGACAAACGCCTCATCAGACATACGAACGGAGGAACAGCATATGGAAATCGTGATTCTTGACGGCAGCGGCGCCAATCCTGGCGATCTATCCTGGGCACCCTTCGAGGCCATCGGCCATGTGACGGTCTACCCCCGCACCGACCCCGCCGATACCCTGGCGCGCATCGGTGACGCGGAGATCGTCATCACCAACAAGACCATTCTGGACGCGGACATCATCGGCAAGGCGCCCCGGCTGCAATACATCGGCATCACCGCCACGGGCTACAACGTGGTGGATCTGGACGCCGCCCGCCGCCGCGGCATCCCCGTGTGCAACGTGCCCGCCTACAGCACCGACGCCGTGGCGCAGCACGTCTTTGCCCTGCTGCTGGAGATCACCAACATGGTGGGCCATCACAGCCAGGCCGTCCATGAGGGGCGCTGGGTCACCTCCCCCTCCTTCTGCTTCTGGGACGCGCCCCTGACCGAGCTGAGCGGCAAGACCCTGGGCATCATCGGCTTCGGCAGCATCGGTCACGCCGTGGCGAAGGTCGCCGAGGCCTTCGGCATGAGGGTGCTGGCCTGCAGCCGCACGCCCAAGCCCGGCCTGGTGCCCATGGAGCAGGTGCTGCGGGAGAGCGACATCATCTCCCTGCACTGCCCGCTGTTCGCCGAGAACCGGGGCATGATCAACCGCGACACCATCGCGCAGATGAAGGACGGTGTCATCCTCCTCAACACCGCCCGTGGCCCCCTCATCAACGAACAGGACCTGGCAGACGCCCTCCGCAGCGGCAAGGTGCGCGCCGCCGGCGTGGACGTGATCTCGCAGGAGCCCATGGCGGCGGACTGCCCGCTGCTGGACGCGCCCAACTGCATCATCACGCCCCACATCGCCTGGGCGCCCTGTGAGACCCGGCAGCGCCTGCTGGACATCGCCGCCGGCAACATCCGCGCCTTCCTGGACGGGAACACCGTGAACGATGTGACCCGGTAACTCCGGCCCCGTTGGCAGCGGTTCCCGAAAATCCATCGCTCGCAGCTGCGGCTGCGGGCGGTTTTTTCTGACCGTCGCCCCCGCCCGGGCGCGATTTTTACAGGAACCGGGCGCCGCCGTCTGTACAAACGGAGGAAAATCTGATATAATTTGAAGTAGTTTGTCCATGAGGAGGTGTTTCCGACGTCCGGTTGGTCTCGTTTGCTGTCGCTCCTGCTGCTGCTGGCTGTGCTGGCAGGCATCGTGCCCGCCCTTGCCGAGGAGGTAGCCTATCCCGCCGCAACCCTCTCGCCCGACGCGCCGGCCTATGACAGCGAGCATCCGGAAAACCTGGAGGCAGACCAGCTCTACGCCTGGAGCGCCATCCTCATCGAGGCCGATTCCGGCACCGTCATCTTCGAGAAGGACGCCGAAACCCTGCGTCATCCCGCCTCCACCACCAAGATCGTCACCGTGCTGCTGGGCTGTTTGATGGTCGAGGACGTGAACCAGATCGTGACCGTGTCCGAGCGGGCGGTCATGGTGGAGGACGAGGACAGCTCCACCATGGGGCTCACCGCCGGGGAGGAGATTCCCTTCATCGACGTGCTCTACGGCGCGGCGCTCCAGTCCGGCAACGACGCCGCCAACGTGATCGCCGAGGTGGTCAGCGGCTCCATCGAATCCTTCGTGGTGCTGATGAACCAGTACGTCCAGACCCTGGGCTGCGAAAACACCCATTTCAACAACCCCCACGGTCTGACCGACCCCTATCACTACACCACCGCCTACGACATGGCGATCATCACCCGCGCCGCCATGGAGAACGAGCTGTTCCGGCAGATTGTCGGCACCTACTCCTACTCCATCGCGAAAACCAACATCACCCGCGCCCATACCATCACCAACTCCAACGAGCTGCTGCGGGTGCCCACCGAAAACAACACCAATTCCTACTATTATCCCGACGCCATCGGCATCAAGACCGGCTCCACCAACGCCGCCCAGTACTGTCTGGTGAGCGCCGCCGAGCGGGACGGGGTCGAGCTGATCTCCGTGGTGCTCTACTCCGACCGGCGCCGGGGCCGCTGGCAGGATACCATCCGGCTGTTTGATTACGGCTTCTCCCAGTACACCAGCGTCACCCCCATCGACCTGTACAACATGAACCCCATCACCCTGGAGACCAGCAACTACTCCCTCAGCGACCCCGATCTGGGCAAGCTGCCCCTGACCTGCGTGGCCCAGGATCCCGCCGCGGCCTCCCGCGCCAGGATCGTCGCCACCTTTCAGGAGGTGGAGGCCATGGCGAACAACCTGCGCAACACGGTCATCATCGAGTACGCACGGGATTTCCAGGCGCCCATCGCCGCCGGTGAGGTCATCGGCACCATGACCTACTTCCCCGAGGGGCAGGAGGAGGTCGTCTACAACCTGGTCGCCTCCCGCGCCATCGGCGCCCGGGAAAACGCGCCCCGCTCCCTGGAGCAGATCATCGCCGACGTGCAGAACGACCCCAACCCCTTCCCGCCCCTGTCGCTGGAGCTGGTGGTGGTGCATGTCGTGCTGCCGCTGGCGGCGATCATTCTGGTCATCCGGATTCTGCTGCGCCTGCTGCGCGGACGCAGACACGGCCCCCGGACGCCCCGCATCGTGCACCGGGGCCTCAAGTAACATCCCTGTCCATCAAGCTCATGCACCCATGATAGACAACACAACAAAAGGAGGACGTTCCCATGAGCAAGGAGATCATTCAATCCGGTCGCGCCGCCCTGGGCATCGAGTTCGGCTCCACCCGCATCAAGGCTGTGCTCATCGGCCCCGACAGCACCGTGCTCGCCACCGGCGACCACACCTGGCATGACCAGCTGGTGGATGGCGTGTGGAGCTACAGCCAGGAGGCCATTCTCCACGGCCTGTCCGACGCCTACATGAACATGAAGGCCGACGCGCAGAAGCGCTGGGGCGTGAAGCTGGAGAAGCTCGCGGCCCTGGGCGTCAGCGCCATGATGCACGGCTACCTCCCCTTCGACGCGGACATGAAGCTGCTGGTGCCCTTCCGCACCTGGCGCAACACCATCACCGGTGAGGCCGCCGCCGCGCTGACCGAGCTGTTCCAGTTCAACATCCCCCAGCGCTGGAGCCTGGCCCACCTCTATCAGGCCATCCTGAACGGCGAGGCGCACGTGCCCGCCATCCGTCACATCACCACCCTGGCGGGCTATGCCCACTACCTGCTGACTGGTGAAAAGGTGCTCGGCATCGGCGACGCGGCGGGCGTGATGCCCATCGACAGCGAAGCGGGCACCTACGATGCGGGCATGGTCGCCAGCTTCAACAGCCTCATCGCGGACAGGGGCTATCCCTGGCAGCTGCAGGACATCCTGCCCGGCGTGCTGAGCGCGGGCGCCGTCGCCGGCACGCTGACCCGGGAGGGTGCGCTGCTGCTTGACCCCACCGGTGACCTGCAGCCCGGCACCCCCGTCTGCCCGCCCGAGGGCGACGCGGGCACCGGCATGGTCGCCACCAACGCCGTGGCTGTGCGCACCGGCAACATCTCCGCCGGCACCTCCATCTTCGCCATGATCGTGCTGGAGAAGCCCCTGTCCCGGCTGTACACCGCCATCGACATGGTCACCACCCCCACCGGCAAGCCCGTTGCCATGGTGCACTGCAACACCTGCACCTCCGACCTGAACGCCTGGGTGAGCCTGCTGGCGGACTTCGCCCGCGCCATGGGACAGGAGCCCGACATGAACCAAGTCTACACCCTGCTGTTCAACAAGGCCATGGAGGGCGAACATGACTGCGGCGGCCTGATGAGCTACAACTACTACTCCGGTGAGCCCGTTACCGGCACCGACGACGGTGTGCCCATGTTCACCCGCCTTGCCGACGCGCCCATCACCCTGCCCAACTTCATGCGCGCCCTCATCTACTCCTCCATGGCGACCCTGAAGCTCGGCATGGACATCCTGACGGAGAGCGAGAAGGTCGCCATTGATTCCGTGGTGGGTCACGGCGGCCTGTTCAAGACGAAGGGCGTGGGACAGCGCATCATGGCCTCCGCGCTCCGCACCCCCGTCACCGTCATGGAGACCGCCGGCGAGGGCGGCGCCTGGGGCATCGCCGTGCTGGCAAGCTACATGGCGAACCGCGCTCCGGGCGAGACCCTCGACGACTACCTGAACAACCGGGTGTTCGCCGGCATGTCCGCCGAGACCCTGCAGCCCGACGACGCCATCAGCCAGGGCTTCGACGCCTTCCTGCAGCGCTACACCGCCTGCCTCGACGCGGAGAAGGCCTGCGTGAAGGGCATGAAGGGCTGAGCAATCTCCTGACCAGCGCATCCTCCGGTGCCGCTCCGCTCCCTTCGGGGAACCGGGCGGCGCCTTTTTTGCGTGCCCGGGAAAGATTTCACAGGATTACAAAATGTTTACAACTTTTCAGAAACGATTTGGGACGCTGAAGCGTCTTATAGATGACCCGGTTCGTGAGAGCCGTTCCGTCGATTCATGCCAAAGGAAGAAGGAGGAGACATCCATGAAACGTACCCCGATCCTGCTGCTTGCCCTGCTGCTGGTCTGCGTCTGCACCGCCGCGGTCGCGGAGGATTTCCGCGTGACCCTGCCGGAGGATGAGTACATCGGCGGCGCCTATCCGCAATCGGACGGCAGCGTCATCATCACCACCTACAACAGCGTCTACCGCGCCTTGGCGGACGGCACACTCCAGCAGATCGCCACGCAGGACGGTCTGAGCTATCCCCTGTTCTCCCCGGAGGGCGAGGGCTTTGCCGCGTCCATGGACTGGGAGCGGGAGGGCATCATCACCATCTCGCACCTGACGGAGAGCGGCGGCTGGGAGCCGGTGGCGGAGCTGGACACCGGACATGCGCTGTTCGGCGTGCAGAGCGCCGCCTGGTCCGGAGGCCGGTTCTACTGGTCCATGGGACAGGAGGGGCTGCCCGAGCTGCTGGTCTGCTACGACCCCGGGACCCGGGAGGTGACCGGCTGCGGCAACATCGGCATCCTGTACAAATCCAACATCATCTTTGCGCTGGACGGGGGCATCGCCTCCTGCGTCTACGACAATGACCGGGATCAGCAGCACCTGTTCCGCTACGATCCCGTCAGCGGCACCATCACCGATGAGAAGCTCGCCGGGATTCCCGGGGTGGATCTGCGGAGCGCCGTATGGTGCGATGGTCAGTTCTGGGTCATCGGACGGAATCAGGAGGACTACAGCACCGCCCTGTACGCCGGCACAGGCATGGACAAGCTGACCCGGGTCGCCGAATCGGTCAATGCCGAGCGTCTGGTGCCCATGGGCGGCGAGTGCCTGCTGCAGACCTATCAGGCGCTCTACAGCCAGCGCATCGTGTCCAGCGCAAAGGTCAAGCTGACCATCAGCGGCTACGAGAACCCCAGTGACACCGCCTTCACCCTGTCAAGTGGCATTCCCGTCTCCTACACCTGGCAGGAGCCGGCAGACATCCTCAACACCCGGGACGGCAGCGTTGACATCATCGCCGTCAGCAGCGGCGGCAAGGGCATCGGACTGAAGCTGCTCAAGGACAAGCACCTGTTCACCGACCTGTCCGGCAGCGAAGTGCTCACCCGGCAGGTGGGCCGCATGTGGAACAGCATCTCCAGCCATCTGCTCACCGGGGACAGCAAGCTGGTGGCCTGGCCCGTGAATCTGGATCCCATGTACTTTGACGCCTGGCTGTACAACGTGAAGGACGAGTATGACATCGACCTGCCCGTGCCCACTACCCTGCCGGAGATGCTGGATCAGATTCAGCTGCTGGAGGAGGAGGGCGTGTTCGGGGATTATCTGCTGCCCATGGACATCGACTACAGCCGGGCGTCCCTGGTGCGCTACGCCCTGCAGCGCTACATCGAGGAGCAGGCCGTGCTGGGTCATCAGCTGTTCTTCGACAACGAGGAGCTCCGCAGCCTGCTGGAGCGCATCATGACCGAGGTGCCGGAGGAGGATCCCTACGAGTGGGGCGACGAGTCCGAGCCCGTGTACAACATGTACTGCGGCTTCTCCAGCATCTCCAGCGAGGCGAACATGCCCCTGCGGGTGGGCGAATCCTCACCGCTGGCCCTGCCCGTGTACGCCACCTTCCTGGTGGTCAATCCCTACTCCGCCCATCAGGACGAGGCCATCGCGTATCTGGAATACCTGGCGAGCCAGACCTCCGAGTCGGATTACCTCTACTACCGGGACATGACCGAGCCCATGGTCAACCCCACCATCCAGAAGGAGCTGGACACGCAGGAGGCCCTGCTGGCCCAGCTGCAGTCCGAGGAACCCACCGCCGAGGTTCGTGAGCAGATGGAGGCCGCGCAGGAGGCCATCGCGGACTATCAGCGGGCCCTGTATCTGGTCAGCGAGGAGGACATCGCCGCCTGGCAGGCCATCGCGGAATCCATGGCGGTGCTGGAGGAGCCCCTGTGCATCAACAGCGATCAGATCGTCAAGCTCATCGGCAGGCTGGCGGACGGCAACATGAGCGTGGATGCCTTCCTCAAAGGCTGCGATGACTACCTGCGGATGGTCTACGCGGAAAACCAGTAACCCCCGGGCCGCCGGGCCGTCAGCGAAAAGGCACGGCGGCCTTTTCGCTGCGCACACCCCTTGACAAGCGCCGCCAATGCGATACAATAGTAGGCAGAGCAATCCACCTACGCAAAAGGAGGGACATCCCATGTCCATTACCACCAGACCCTTCGGCACCGCTCCCTGCGGCGCGCCGGTCACCCAGTACACCATGACCAACAAGCAGGGCGCCTCCGTGTCCGTCATCAACTATGGCGCCATCCTCACCGGCATCATCGTCCCCGATAAGGACGGCAAGCTGGCGGACGTGGCGCTGGGCTTCGACAGCATGGAGAAGTACGGCGCGGGCCACGGCGCCATGGGCGACACCGTGGGCCGCTACGGCAACCGGATCGGCAAGGGCCGTTTCACCCTGGACGGTGTGACCTATCAGCTGGCCCTCAATGACCACGGCAGGAACCACCTGCACGGCGGCAACGCGGGCTTCTCCAAGAAGCTGTGGGAGGCCACGCCCCGGGAGGAGGCCGACCGCGATGCCGTGTCCTTCCACTATGTCAGCCCCGACGGTGAGGAGAACTACCCGGGCACGCTGGACGTGACCGTCACCTACACCTGGAACGACATGTGCGACCTCATCATCCGCTATGAGGCCACCACCGACAAGGCCACCCTGTGCAACCTGACCAACCACACCTACTTCAATCTGGCGGGCCATGACAGCGGCAACATCCGCGACCACATCGTGTACATTGACGCCGACGTCATCACCGACGTGGACAGCGAGCTGATTCCCCGGGGCAGCTACATGCCCGTGAGCCAGACGCCCCTGGACATGCGCGAGGGTCTGCGCCTGGGCGACGGTCTCGACGCCATGGACACCTGCCCCCAGATGGGCCCCGCCCACGGCTATGACCACAACTTCGTGCTGCGCAAGGGCGAGGCCATGGGACTGGCGGCCTGCGTGCACCACGAGGAGACGGGCCGCACCATGGAGGTCATCACCGACCAGCCCGCCGTGCAGCTCTACACCGCCTGCACCACCGATCTGGCGGGCGGCAAGGACGGCGCCCACTACGGTCAGTACTGCGGCCTGTGTCTGGAGACGCAGCACTGCCCCGATGATCCCAACAACCCCCAGTTCCCCGGCACCACCGTGCTCCGCCCCGGCGAGAAGTACGACACCACCACCATCTATGCCTTCCGCGTGGACGCGTAAGGCGGCAAAGGGACGTTCCGGAAGGGCGTCCCTTTTTTGTCCGCAAATCATCAAGACAGACGCGCCCGGATGTGCTATGATGCAGCTGTCGGGAGCACCGGACGGAAGGAGCACAGGAGGGACCCATGAGCGGACGTTTGCAGATACTGACCCAGGCCCTCACCGTGATTGAGGAGGGGCTCGACCGGGAGCTGTCGCCTCAGGAGGTGGCGGATCGCTGTCACTACAGCCTCTCCACGCTTCAGAAGATCTTCCATCACACCTTCCATCTGGGGATCGCGGACTACATCAGCCGCCGGCGCATCACCCGTGCGGCCCGCGACCTGCTCACCACCGGCGATACCGTGCTGGACATCGCGCTGCGCTACGGCTACGCCTCCCACGAGGTGTTCACCAGAGCTTTCCGGAGGCTCTGGGGCGAGACGCCCAGCCACTTCCGCCGCCACCGCAGCTTCTCCGACCTCTACCCCAGACCCATCATCACACAGGGAGGGACGACCATGACCACCACCCGTGGCTTTGACACCGGGCTCTACGACGTCATCCAGACCCGACTGGGCACCTATGCCCTCATCTTTGACACCGTTCACCTCACCGAGGTCAACGACCGCTTCGGACGCGCCGTCGGCGATCTGGTCATCGCCGAGTGCCTCAAGCGCATCGACGAGGCCCGCGAGGACGACATGCCGCTGCTGCGCGTGGGCGGCGACGAGTATGTGCTGCTCACCGGCTGCACCGAGGCGGCCCGGGCGCAGGCCCTCTCCGACGAGGTGCTCCGCCGCAACGGCGAGCCCATCGCCTGCGCCGCCGGGGACGTGCCCGTGGGGCTCCGCTGCGTCTCCGTTCTCCTGACCCGGGAGATGATGCAGCCCGACGTCAGCTGGGTCAAGGCGTGCATGGCGCGGCACGTCCGGGAGCAGGAGGGCTGAGACAGGTCGGCTGCCCCCGTGCACAAAACGGCTCCCCCGTTTCCGGGGAAAGCCGTTTTTCGTCCTTCTGTCATACCTGCACGATCTCGATGCCCGCCACGGCCTCGTCGATCAGGCCGTCCACATCCAGCTTCTTCTCTGCCTCCAGCACGATGTCCATTTTCGGCTTGGTGGCGGGGTGCCGGGGGGTGAACACGGTGCAGCAGTCCTCGAAGGGCAGCGATGAGGTCTCGAAGGTGCCGATCTTCTTCGCGATGTCGATGATGTCGGTCTTGTCAAAGCCGATCACCGGGCGGAACACGGGCATCTGCACCGTGCTGTCGGTGACGTTCAGCGCCTCCATGGTCTGGCTGGCAACCTGCCCGATGCTCTCGCCGGTGATCAGGGCGCCGGACTGCTCCTGACGTGCCACACGCTCCGCGATCCGCATCATGAACCGGCGCATGATGAGGGTGGTGTACTCGTCGGGGCACTTCTCGTGAATCTCCATCTGAATCTTCGTGAAGGGCACGATGTGCACCCGGATGCCGCAGCAGCTCTCGGACAGGATGCGGGCCAGATCCAGCACTTTCTCCTTCGCCCGGTCGGAGGTGTAGGGGTAGGAGTGGAAGTGCACCGCGTTGATCTGCACGCCGCGCTTGGCAATCATCCAGCCCGCCACGGGGCTGTCGATGCCGCCGGAGAGCAGCAGGGTGGCCCTGCCGTTGGTGCCCACGGGCATGCCGCCGTAGGCCATGACCACCTTCACATACAGGTAGGCCTTGTCCCGGATTTCCACGTTCACCACATGATCGGGATGGTGGATGTCCACCTTCAGCGCCGGGTGCGCGTTCAGGATGCGGTAGCCCAGCTCCTCGTTGATCTTCGGGGAATCCAGCGGATAGCGCTTGTCGCTGCGCCGGGCGCTGACCTTGAAGGTGCCCGTCAGGTCTGCGGTCATGCGGATGGCCTGCTCGGCGATGGCATCGAAGTCATCCTTCTCCATCTCCACCGCCGGACACACGCTGTGCACGCCGAACACCTTGGTCACCCGGGCGATGCAGGCCTCCAGATCATCGAAGTCCGACACGAAGATGCGCCCGTCGTGCAGCCACACATGACCGCCCATGTCCTTCACCGCGTGCTGCACCTTGCGCACCAGCGCACGCATGAAATACGGGCGGTTGAGGCCCTTGAGGAAGATTTCGCCGTAGCGGACGAGCAGCAGCTCCCGCATGGAATCCACGCTCCTATCGTCTGACATACTTCTGCAGCATGTCGTAATGCTTTTTGACCATGGCCACCGTGTAGTCGATGGCCTCCTCGGTGATACCGGGGCAGAGGCTGAAGCGCAGGGCGCAGTCCGCCAGCTGGGCGGGCACGCCCATGGCGGTCAGCACGCCGGACACCTTCTGCTTGTGGCTGGCGCAGGCCGAGCCCGCCGACACGTACACCCCATCCCCCTCCAGCGCAAAGAGCATGGTCTGGCTCCGCACAGGGGGCAGGCTGACGTTCAGGATATGGGGTGCGCAGGCCGGATCCTCCAGCGCCGGGCCGTTCAGCACGGCACCGGGCACGGCCTCCCGCAGCCCGTTCCACAGCCGCTTCTTTCGCGCCATCATCTCCGCGGGGCCCCCGGCGGGATAGGTGCGCACGGCCTCCCCCAGCCCGATCATGCCGGGCACGTTCTCGGTGCCGGAGCGGTAGTTCTCCTCCTGACCGCCGCCGTACACGATGGGCTGAACCCGGTGCTCCTTCCGCAGGATGAGCCCGCCGATGCCCTTGCAGGCGTGGAGCTTGTGCCCGCTGAAGGCATAGCTCTGGATGCCCAGACGACCAAAGTCCATGGGCACCCGCAGGAAGCCCTGCACGCCGTCCACATGAATGGCGGCCTCCGGGCACCTGGCCCGGCGCAGCGCCGCGATCTCCGCGATGGGCTGAATGGCGCCGGACTCGTTGTTCACCTGCATCACGCAGAGCATCCGGACGTCCTCGTCCAGCATGTCCTCCAGCCGCGCCAGGTCGATGACGCCGGTGCGGGTGACCGGAATGACCTCCGCCCGGTGCCCCAGCCGCTCCAGCTCCTGCACACAGGCGGACACCGCCGGATGCTCCACGGAGGAGATCAGCACCCGCCCGGGCTTCCGCACCGTGCGCAGGTGGCCCAGAATCGCGATGTTGTCCGCCTCGGTGCCGCCGGAGGTGAAGATCATGCGATGCCCCTGCGCCCCGGCGGCCTTCAGGCAGGTCTCCCGGGCGGCGCGCACCAGCTTCTCCGCCTCGAGCGCAGGGCGGTACAGGGCCGAGGGGTTGTGCCAGTGGGTCTGCATGGCATCCATCATGGCAGCAACCACCGCGTCGCTGGGACGGGTGGTTGCGCTGTTATCGAGATAGACCTCCATGGACGCGCCTCACTCCTGATACACGCCGTAGGGCAGGAAGGCGCGGATGTCCGCCACCATGTCCGGGCTGGGCTCCAGCACGATGATGCGCTTGGCGCTCTCCTTCTGAAAGTAGAAGTAGTACAGCTCCGCCTCCCGGTTGAGGAACCAGCGGCTCTGCTTCACGCCGTCCATGCTGATGTAGCGCTGGAACGAGGCGGAGTTCACCGGACCGAAGGCATCCACGGTCTTGACGTTCAGGCTGCCCAGGCTCTTGCGCTTGGCGTTGTTGAACACCATGGCGAAGTCCAGGGCGCCATTGGTGAAGGTGTACTCGTATTCGGTGCGCAGCCGGTCACGGCGCAGGAACAGGAACACGCAGATGCCCGCGTTGAACAGGCCGAAGATGAGCGAGTAGAAATCGAAGCCCTGACCAATGTAGGCCAGAAACGCCGAGATGTACAGAAGCGCCGTGGCGCCGGTGAGTATCATGACCACGAAGGCCAGGTAGTACAGCACTTCCTCCATGCCGCGCTTGTGCTTGCGAACAACTTCCTCACGAAAACGATCCATGTCTGCAGCCCTCCATCAGTAAATGATATAGATATAGAACAGCGCAACGAGCAGCCCCACCAGGATACCGCCCGCGACTTCAAAGGGAGTGTGTCCCACCAGCTCCTTCAGCTCATCGTCGGAGATGGGACGCCCGTCGATGAGCACCTTCTTGAGAATCTCGTTGATGACCGCGCCCTGCTTGCCGGTTTCCCGGCGCACGCCGGTAGCATCGTACATGACCACCACGGAGAAGGCCAGACTGACGGCGAAGATGGCGGAGTCGAAGCCGTTGAACGCCCCCAGCATCACGGACAGGGACACCACGGAGGCCGTGTGGGACGAGGGCATGCCGCCCGCGCCCAGAAACCGGCGCCAGTCCAGTCTGTGCTCCACGAACCAGTAGGTGGGAATCTTCAGCCCCTGCGCCAAAATCCACGCCGTCAGCGCACAGAGGATGTACCGGTTGGAGAAAAAGCCCAGCACGTCATAGACCATGATGTTCTTCCTTTCGTGTAGCATCTTCTCCTATTGTAACCTGTTCAGGGTACTTTGTGCAAGGGTTTTGAAAAAATTCATATTTTCGCCAAATTTTCCAGCCGCCTCCACAGCCCGGGCGATGTGGTCGGCGGCGTCCTGACGGGTCTTTGCCACGCCGTGCACCGCAATCCAGGTCAGCTTGCCCAGCTGCGCGTCCATGCCGGTGTTCTTACCCAGCAGGGCGGCGTCACCCTCCACGTCCAGCAGGTCGTCCACCATCTGGAACGCCATGCCCAGATGGAAGCCGTAGTCGATGGCGGCCCGCAGCAGCTCTTCCCCGCCGCCAGCCAGCAGCACGCCCGCCTCCAGTGGCGCTGTGAGCAGGTCGGCGGTCTTATGGGCGTGGATGTAGGCGACCTTCTCCGGGGTGGGCTCGGTGCCCTCGCCGGTCACGTCCATGACCTGACCCGCCACCATGCCGCAGACACCCGCCCGACGCGCGATGGCCTCCGCAGCCCTGGTGCCCCGCAGATCGCCCCGCCCGCAGGCATCCCGGAGCATCAGCTCCATGGCCCCGTGCAGCAGCCCGTCCCCCGCCAGAATCGCCATACCCTCGCCGTACACCCGATGATTGGTGGGCCGGCCCCGGCGCAGGTCATCGTTGTCCATGGCGGGCAGATCGTCGTGGATAAGGCTGTAGGTGTGGATCATCTCCAGGGCGCAGGCGTAGGGCAGCGCCTCCTGCGCCGTGCCCCCCGCCGCCTCACAGGCCGCCAGCAGCAGCACGGGCCGAAGCCGCTTGCCCCCGGCGGTCAGGGAGTAGCCCATGGCCTCCCGCAGGATCGCCGGCATCTCCCCCAGCCCCTCCAGCTGGTGGAGCAGCGCCTGCTCCACCAGCTCGTGATATGCCTCGTAGCTTCTCATTCCCGCACCTCCAGAGGCTCCTCGGTCTCCTCGCCGTCGGCGCCCCGGCGCAGCACGGTCAGCCGCTGGGTGGCGCTCTGCAGCTCCTTCTCCAGCGCGGCGAGCATGGTCAGCCCCTCCTCGTAGCGCTGCACGGATTCCTCCAGGCTCAAGCCGCCCTCCTCCATCCGGGAGATGAGCGCCTCCACCTGGGCCAGCTGCTGCTCAAAGCTCTGCTTCTTTCTGGTCGCCATGGTTTTCCTCCTCCTCGCGGCGTACCGCCACGGTGCCGTCATGGAAATGCAGCGTCATGCGGGCGGTGGCCTGCGCGCTGCCGGTGATGACCCGGTCGCCCGACGTCACCAGCGCATAGCCCCGCTCCAGCACCCGCCGGGGGCTGATGGCCTCCAGCCGGTCCTGGCAGCGCCCGAGCCGCTCCCGGGCCGTGCTCAGCTGCCGGTCTGCGGCGGCATCCAACCGAAGCCGGGCCACGGGCACCCGGGTACGGAGCGCGGCAACCGCCTCGTCCGCAGCCCGATCCAGCCGGAGCCGCAGCAGCGCCGCCCGCTGATGGGCCTCGTGCAGCCGCCGCTCGGGGCTGGCGGCATGCAGGCGCTTCTCCACGCCCGCCAGGCGAAGCCGCAGCCCGTCCAGCGTGCGCCCCGCCGCCGCGTCCAGCCGCCGTCCCAGCTGCCGCAGGCTGCCCAGCAGCTCCCGCCGGTCGGGCACCGCCAGCTCCGCGGCGTTGGAGGGCGTGGAGGCCCGCACGTCCGCGGCAAAGTCCGCGATGGTGAAATCCGTTTCATGGCCCACGGCAGAGATAACGGGCACGGGGCTCTCCGCGATGGCCCTGGCGACGACCTCCTCGTTGAAGGCCCACAGATCCTCCATGGAGCCGCCGCCGCGTCCGGTGATGATCACGTCCACATCCGCCAGCAGGCCCGCCCGGTGGATGGCGGCGGCAATCTGCGCCGCCGCGCCCTCGCCCTGCACCTGCACGGGCAGCAGCACCAGCGGCACCCCCGGGTCACGCCGCATGGACACCCGGCGGATATCGTGCAGCACGGCGCCCGCCTCGCTGGTCACAACGGCGATTTTCCGGGGCCGCAGGGGCAGCGGGCGCTTGCGCTCCTCGTCAAAGAGCCCCTCGGCCTGGAGCTTCGCCTTCAGCCGCTCAAACTGCTGATAAAGGCTGCCGGTGCCCTCGGGCCGCATGCTGTCCGCCACGAACTGATAGCTGCCGCCCTCCTCATAGAGCCGCACATCCCCGTGGAGGATGACCTGATCGCCCTCCCGGGGCTGAAAGGACATGCGCACGGCATTGGAGCGGAACAGGACACAGGCGACGCGGCAGCGCTGATCCTTCAGCGTGAAGTACCAGTGCCCGGAGGGGTACACCTTGAAGTTGCTGACCTCGCCCCGCAGCCGCACGCCCCGCAGCACGGGGTCACTCATGAGTGTCTGCGCCACGTACCGGTTCAGGCTGGTGACGTCCAGCACCCAGTCCGTCCGCTGATAGGTCATAGCGCGCTGCGCTCCGCAGCCTGGAGCGTGTTGGCGAGCAGCATGGTGATGGTCATGCGGCCCACGCCGCCGGGCACGGGGGTAATCCAGCCCGCCACCTCGCGCACCGCGTCGAAGTCCACGTCGCCCACCACCTTGCCGTCCACCCGGTTGATGCCCACGTCGATGACGATGGCGCCGGGCTTGACCATATCGGCGGTGATGAAGCGGGGCCTGCCCACCGCCGCCACCAGAATGTCCGCCTGCCGGGTATGGGCCGCCAGGTCACGGGTGCGGCTGTGGCACACGGTAACTGTGCAGTTCTCCTGAAGCAGCAGCAGCGCCATGGGCTTGCCCACGATGTTGGAGCGGCCCACCACCACGGCCTCCTTGCCGTTCAGATCGACGCCGGTGCGGCGGATCATCTCCAGCGCGCCGCTGGGGGTGCAGGCCACCACGCCGGGCAGCCCGTTCAGCAGGCAGCCCGCGTTCTGGATGTGGAAGCCATCCACGTCCTTCTCCGGGGCGATGACCGCCAGCGCGGCAGCCTCGTCCAGATGGGCGGGCAGGGGCAGCTGCACCAGAATGCCATGGATGGCGGGATCGGCGTTCAGACGACGAATCTCGTCCTCCAGCGCCGCCTGGGTGGTCTCGGCGGGCATGCGGATGGTCTCGGAGTGCATGCCGGTCTGCTGGCACCCGATGCCCTTGTTCTTCACATAGATCTGGCTGGCGGGATCATCCCCCACCAGAATCACCGCCAGACCGGGCGTGATGCCCTTCTCCGCCTTCAGCGCCGCCACCCGCTGAGCGATCTCCTCCCGCAGCTGTGCCGCCATCACCTTACCGTCCAGAAGCTGTGCCGCCATGTTTCCGTCCTCCTGTTCCGCCCTCGGGAGGGCCTGCCGCCCGGGGCCGTCCTTCTGTTTTCTACCGTCCTGCCATGCCTTCGCCCGTTCAGGGCGTACCGTTCGCCGTCCGCTCCTGTGCCTCGCGCCACCGCTGCGCACCGATGAGCGCCGCGCCCACGGCGTTGTCGCCGCTCAGCTCGGGCCGCCCGAAGCACACCCGCAGCTCCGCGTCCCGCTTCCGGCTGCGGGATGTCACCAGATTCCGGAAGAGCGGCGAGGATGCCACGCCGCCCGCGATCAGCACCTGCCGGATGCCTGTGTGCCGGCTGCCGGAGAGCACCATGCGGGCCACCGTCCGGGCCAGCAGGTCATAGACCTCGGCGGCGATGTCCTCCGGGGGCAGCGCCCCGGCGGCAATCCACCGCTGCACCTGGCTCTCCGCGCCGGAGAGGTGGCAGCGCAGGTCGTCCTCCGCCATGCTCACGGGCAGCCGCGCCGCCGCGTGTCCCCGCACCGCCAGCTGCTCCAGATGGGGCCCCGCCGGGAAGGGCAGGCCCAGCGCCACGCCGCATCTGTCCACCACCTGTCCCGCGTGCAGGTCAAGGGTGCCGCCCAGCAGCGTCAGCGCGTCTCCCTGCAGGGAGAGCAGCTCCGTGGTGCCGCCGGAGAGATGCACCGCCAGCAGGTCACCGGGACGGATGCCGCTGTCCAGCGCCGCCGCGGCGATGTGCCCGCGCTGATGGGTGGACGCAAAGCAAGGGACGCCAAGCATCGCCGCCAGTGCGCGACCCTGCGCATCCCCCACCTGAAACACGGGCATATAGGATTCTTCGTCATCTCTCGGCCTGGCGGAGACGCAGACCGCCGCGATCTCCATACCACGGATGTGCTCCGCCAGCTCCTCCATGCGCGCCGGCAGCTGACGGACATGGGTGAACACGGCCTCGCTCTGTCGGAGGCCCCGCTCCCCCGCCGCCACCGGCAGCAGCTTCCGGCAGGAGGCGATGAGCTCGCCCTCCACCGTGACCGCCGCTGCGGAGGTGGTGTAGCAGCTGGTATCCAGCCCGATGACCACCCGCGTCATTGGGCGTCCGCTTCCTTCTGGCGAAGAATGGTGCCCAGCACGCCGTTGATGAATCGTCCGCTGCCGGGCTCGGAGTAGCGGGACGCCAGCTCCACCGCCTCGTTGATGGCCACGGAGCCGGGCACGCCCTCCTCATAGAGAATCTCCCAGGCGCCCAGCCGCAGGATGGTCAGATCCACCCAGGGCATCCGCTCCACGGTCCAGCCCCGGCTGGCCCCGCCGATCTTCTCGTCCAGCTCGTCCAGATGACCCAGCACGCCCTCCAGCACCGTGGTGATCCAGGCGCGATCCGCCACGCCGGGATCATTTTCCCGGACGCCCAGATCGTTTTCCTCCCGCAGCTCATCGTAGATCATCTTGAGCGAATCGTCTCCGCCCTCGCCCCCGGCGAGCTGCTCAAAAATCAGCTGCATTGCCGCAATTCTTGCGGTTGCTCTTGCCATGCTTCCCTACGCTCCAATCTTTGCGCTTTGTTTTTTCTTTCGTTCCGCCCCGGCTTCGCGCTCAGCCCTTCGGCGGGAACAGCCGGTTGATCAGGTCCCGGAAGAAGCGGCTCTTGCTCCGCACGCCGCCCAGGAACGCGCCCAGCGCCGCCAGGGCCGCGATGAACAGCGTGCGCCACAGCCCGATGGTCAGCAGCAGCACCGCCAGCACGATGCCCAGCACCGCCCAGAACGCCGCGCACACCGGCGAGCCCACCGTCATCAGCGAACGGACGAAGGCGTTGGCCTCGTCGTCCGCCGCCCGATCCCACACATTGGGCTGCACATGGGCAAAGGGCGGCTCCGTGCCCGGCGTCTCCGCCGGGGCATCCGCCGCGTTCTCCGGCGCCGGCGCGTCCTGCGCCCCGGCCCTGCCGCTCTGCGCGTCCATCATGGCGCGGAGCCTTGCCCGCTCCTTCTCCAGATCGAAGTTACTGGACGCCATCCGCCGCCACCTCCTGCCGGTGCGCCTCGACGGGCTGCTCCGGCACCTCGGTCACGTCATCCGCCACGGCTTCCGCAGCTTCCGTCGCCACGGCTTCCTCCGCCGTTCCCGCTCCGTCCGCCACCGCCGGGGTCCCGGTCTCCGTCAAGCCGGCGGCCTCCGCAGCTTCCTCCGCCGCGGGCGCGGGCTGTGCGCTCTCCTGAACATCCTCCACGGGCTGCTCCACCTCGACGGGGGGCGCGGGAGGCATGGTCACCGGCACCTCCTCGTCCT
>JAEDKS010000132.1 GCA_016295665.1 Clostridia bacterium | reverse complement strand
CCGTGGGTTCCGCGGTCGGCGCCACCGTGGGCTCCGCTGTGGGTTCCTCAGTCGGCTCCTCGGTCGGCTCCGCAGTCGGTGCCGCCGTGGGCACGGGGCTCATCGTGGGCAGGGGAATGGGTGTCGGGGAAACCGTGGGCTCGGCGGTGGGTTCCGCCGTCGGGGCCTCGGTGGGCTCGGCGGTCGGCGCCATCGTAGGCTCCGCCGTGGGCTGCGGGATCGCCGCGCCGCATACGCCGCACTTGGTCGGATCATCCGTGGATGGCTCGTGGGCCTTCTCGTTCACCTTTTCACCGCACGCCAGGCATACCCACCAGTGGGTATCGGTGCCCTGCACCGGCGTATCGTCCCATTCAGCGTGCTCGATGGCATCGGTGACCTCGCCGCACAGCCAGCACACGCCGGGATTGTCGCACGGCGCCACGTGGCTCTCTCTGTTCCAGACTTCACCGCAGGCGCCGCAGACGTACCAGTGCTCGTCCGCGTTGCTGATCAGCTCATCGTGGTCATTCCAGTGCACATAGGCGCCGCCCGGCACGGGCTGACCGCAGATGACGCAGGGGCCGCCCTTGTCCAGACAGGTGGTGAAATGCGCTTCCTTCTCAAACACGATCTCACCGCAGCTGAGACATTCCTGCCAATGGTAGTTCGCATCGTACAAATACGCTGTGTCGTTGGAATAGACATGCTCAACGCTGTACGGGGTAATGTTTTCCGCGCTGCAGAATAGGCAGGTGGTGGGATCCTCGCAGCTCGCAATGTGCTTCTCTTTGAAGATGATACCGCAAATGCTGCATTCCTCCCAATGCCAGGTATCATCGTGTCCCTCGCTGATCTCGCCCACGTGCATCAGATCCGCCGTGATGCCCGTGGCACCGCAATCCACGCAGGTGGTCGGGTCGCTGCAGTCTGCCCAGTGGCTCTGCATCAAATACTTGCCGCCGCAGTCCTGGCAGACATACCAGTGCACCACGCTGTTCCATCCGTACTCCTCATAGTCCCAGTTATGTGCGGGTTCAGATGAAAAGGTCACATCCGACTGTCCGCAGGTCACACAGACACCGGGGTTGGTACAGGACGCGAAATGCCCGCCTTCGTACACGGGCTCACCGCAGCCGAGGCACTCCGCCCAGTGCTTTTCGCTGTTGTACAGATAGGTGCAGGTGTCGCGGTCGGGCCATTCATGGTTCACATTTGACGGTGTGATGTCCGTGGCACCGCAGATCTCACAGGTGGTCGGCGAACTGCATAGTGCCGAATGCTGCTTGTAGCCAATGATCAGGTCACAGCCGGCGTAGCCGCAGATACGGGCATGCAGCGTCTCATCATAGGGCTCGAAATTCCAGCTGTTCACGCTGGCATGCCGGCTTGTCTCCAGCTTCACGCCATGAATGCAGCAAATCACATGGGTGCCGTCGTCGTCCTCCATCCAGGACGACTGTGCGTCGAACTTCTCTCCGCACGCCTCGCAGATGGCAGGCACATCACCCGGCGTCGCCACATCCTCCGCGTGGGCATGTCCCCATGTGCCCGTCAGGGCCATGGGCTGCAGCAGCAGCGCCAGGGCACAAAGGAACGCCAACCATTTTTTCATCCGTAATTCCTCCCCTGTCTTTCCGATTGATGAAACCTTGCAGTCGGATAGGAAGCCGACCTCACCGTTCAAGGGCATTATAGCACAGCTGCATCTATCATCCAATGGAAAAATTGGTTATTCTTTCAGTTTCCATCCGTTTCAATCATTCTTTTCCGGTTTCTTCGATTTCCCTATTGACAAACGCTTTCTCCTGCGTATAATAACACTTGAACAGTTGTTCATATGTTTTTGAGGGAGGCTGCTACGTATGAAGAAGGTCTGGCCCATCGAAAACCTTGATTGCGCCAACTGCGCGGCGAAGCTGGAGGATGCGATCGCCCGCGTGCCGGGCGTGGAAAACGTCCGCGTGAATTTCATGGCAAAGACCGTCGCGCTGACTGCGGCGGACGATGCCTTTGCCCAGGTCACGGAAGCCGTGCTGCGCCGCGCCGGCGAGGTGGAGCCGGAGGCGGTCATCGTCACAGGCAACCAGGCGTCTCCATCCGCCGGGAGCGACTGCTGCTGCGGTAGGAAGCATGACCACGACCATGGGTGTGGCTGTGGGCACGACCATGACCACGACCACAGCTGCGGCTGTGGGCATGACCATGACCATGACCACGGCTGTGGCTGTGGGCATGACCACGACCACGGACACAGCCATGACCACGGGCACGGCGGCGATGAGGACGAAAAGGAGCAGCGGGTGCTCCTCCTGCGCATCGGCGCGGCGGCGGTGCTGCTGGTGGTAGGCATGCTGCTGCCCGGAGAGCTGGCGGTGCGCACGGTGCTGCTGCTGGCGGCGTATGTCATCGCCAGCTACGACGTGCTGTGGCGCGCCGTGAAGAACATCCGCCGGGGACAGATTTTCGACGAGAACTTCCTGATGACCGTGGCCTCCATTGGCGCGCTGCTCATGGGCGATTACCCCGAGGGCGTGGCGGTCATGACGCTATATCAAATCGGCGAGTGGTTCCAGGATCGGGCCGTGGACAGGAGCCGCCGCAGCATCGCCAGCCTGATGGACATCCGTCCCGACACCGCCAACCTGCTCAGGGACGGCGAGGTGCAGGTGGTCAGCCCGGAGAGCGTTGCCATCGGTGACCTGATCCTCATCCGCCCCGGCGAGAAGGTGCCGCTGGACGGCGAGGTCATCGAGGGCAGCTCCAGCCTGAACACCGTGGCGCTGACCGGCGAGTCCCTGCCCCGGGACGTACAGGTGGGCGATCAGGTGGTGTCCGGCTGCGTGAACCTGTCCGGCGTGCTGACCGTGCGCGTCGGCAGCCTGTTCGGTGAGTCCACCGTCGCCCGGATTCTGGCGCTGGTGGAGTCCTCCGGCGACAACAAGGCCAACACCGAGAAGTTCATCACCAAGTTTGCCCGCTGGTACACCCCCGCCGTCTGCGCGGCGGCGCTGCTGCTGGCGATCATTCCCTCTCTGGTCACCGGTGACTGGGGGCGCTGGATCACCCAGGCGCTGTCCTTCCTGGTCATCTCCTGCCCCTGCGCGCTGGTCATCTCGGTGCCGCTGTCCTTCTTCTCGGGCATCGGGGGCGCCTCCCGCAAGGGCATTCTCGTGAAGGGTGCCAACTACATGGAGGTGCTCGCCCGTCTGGATACCGTCGCCTTTGACAAGACCGGCACCCTCACCCAGGGCGTGTTCACCGTGACCGCCGTGCATCCCGAGGTCATGAGCCGGGAGGAGCTGCTGGAGGTGGCGGCGCTGGCGGAGTGCTACTCCAACCACCCCATCAGCAAGAGCCTGCAGGCCGCGCACAACCGCCTGCTCGACCAGACCCGCGTCACCGACGTGGAGGAGCTGGCGGGCCACGGCATCCGCGCCACGGTGGACGGGCTGCAGGTGTGGGCCGGGAATGACCGGCTCATGCGGCAGATCGGTCTGGAGCCCAAGCCCTGCCATCATCAGGGCACCATCGTCCACATCGCCCGGGCGGGCGAATACCTGGGCCACATCGTCATCAGCGACGTGGTGAAGCCCGGCAGCGCACAGGCCATGACCGAGCTGAAGGCCGCAGGCGTGCAGCGGCTGGTCATGCTGACCGGCGACCGGAAGCCCGTTGCCGAGGACATCGCGCAGCGGCTGGGGCTGACCGACGTCCGCGCCGAGCTGCTGCCCGAGGACAAGGTCACGGCGCTGGAGGGCCTGCTGGGCGAAGCGCATCAGGTGGGCTTCGTGGGCGACGGCATCAATGACGCGCCGGTGCTCCGCCGCGCTGACCTGGGCATCGCCATGGGCGCCCTGGGCTCCGACGCCGCCATCGAGGCCGCCGACGTGGTGCTCATGGACGACGATCCCCTGAAGCTGCCCCTCGCCATCCGCATCGCCCGCCGCACCATGACCATCGTGCACGAAAACATCGTGTTCGCCCTGGGCGTCAAGGCCATCATTCTGGTGCTGGGCTTCCTGGGCCACACCAGCATGTGGCTGGCGGTGTTCGCCGACGTGGGCGTGGCGATGCTGGCGATTCTCAACGCCATGCGGGCCATGCGCTGCCGCTGACCCGACCGCTGCCCTCCCCTACGACCGGGGCAGCAGCGACGCGGTACGGAGGGGGCGGTCCAGCCGCCCCTCCACGTACTGCCGCAGCAGCGTGAAGGGCGCGTGGCAGTCCGGCGTGTCCGTCCACGCGGCGGAGCCGGACTTGAGCGCCATGCGCATCCAGCTGACCTGCGCCGCAGAGACGGCGGGCATCCCCTGCCGGAAGCAGTCCGCGCAGCAAAGCCCGCCCTCCGCCAGGTCGAACCAGGCGTTTCCCCCCGGCAGCCGCGCCCCGCAGTGGACACAGTGCTGCAGCCGTGGCTTGAAGCCCTGGGTGGCGGCGAAGTGCAGCAGGAACCCTGCGGTCAGCGGACGCCAGGGCTGGTCGGTGAAGGTGAGCCGGGACAGGGTGTGGAGCAGCAGCATGAACAGCTCCTGCGCGTTCTCCCCGGGCTGGGCCGCCTCCTCCGCCAGATTCAGCAGGTAGGTGCCCACGGTCAGCCGGTCGTAGTCCGTGCGCAGCGGATAGAACGTCTCCGTCAGCGTCACGTTCACCACGGTCAGCCGCCCCGCCTTCTCGTACAGCTCAAAGTCCCCCAGCGCAAAAAGCTCGCTGGCGGCGACCAGCGGCGATTTGGGCCGGCGGCATCCCCGGCTCATGACCTCCAGCCGCCCCCGGGTGGGGCTGAGCAGCGTGAGCATCCGATCATGATCCCGGTAGTTGGCGTATCGCAGCACGATGGCGGTGTTGCTTGTCTGAATCATGGGTTCACCTCCGCATCCTCCCGGATGAGAAAAGGGACGGCTCGCACAAGCCGCCCCTTCGGTTTTTGTTTACAGCGAGTTGACCAGGTTGTACAGCTCGCGGTTGAAGCTCCGCTCGGACCTCAGCGCCTCGTCGATGGACATGTAGAAGACCTTGCCCTCCTTCATGCCGATGACCTGATTGCTGATGCCGTCGCGCAGCAGGCGCACCGCCAGGTTGCCGGCCTCAAAGGCGAAGGCGCTGTCTCGGGCGGTGGGCTCGGCGCCGCGCTGGGTGTAGCCGATGACCGTGGCACGGGCTTCCACGTTGCCGCACATCCGCTTCATGATGGAAGCGAAGCGCACCGCGCTGATGGGCTCGCCCTCATAGCAGCGCTTGCCGTGGGTGTTCAGGTAGGTGTACATGTCGAAGGGCTCCATGCTCTCCCAGCAGCCCTCCGCCACCACGATGGTGGCGCGGGTGTTGCCCTTGGCGATCAGCCGGTTCAGCCGGGCTGCCACGTCCTCCACCTTCCACGGCACCTCGGGCACCAGCACGATCTCCGCGCCGGTGGACACCGCCGTGGTCAGGGCGATGTCGCCGCAGTGACGGCCCATGACCTCGACCACCGCAGGGCGGTCATGGCTGCGGCTGGTAGCGCGGATGGAGCGAACCGCCTCCACGCACACGTTCACCGCGGTGTCATAGCCCAGGGTCATCTCGGTATAGGGCAGGTCGTTGTCGATGGTGCCGGGGATGCCGATGCAGGGAATGCCCAGCTGGCACAGGTACTCCGCGCCGTGGAAGGAGCCATCGCCGCCGATGACCACCAGGCCGTCGATCTCCATGGCCCTCAGGGTGTTCGCCGCGACCTCGCGCCACGCGGGGTCATGGAACTCCATGCAGCGGGCCGTGCGCAGATAGGTGCCGGGACGATCCGCAATATCCAGCACCGTGTCCAGATGCAGGTCCTCCATATCATCGTAGATGCTGGTGGACTTGCGCAGCAGGCCGTTGTAGCCGCGCTTGATGCCCACCAGCGGCATGCCGTAGAGCGCCGCGCTGCGGGCGATGGACATCACCGCGGCATTCATGCCCGGGGCATCGCCGCCGCTGGTCAGTACGCCGATCTTCCTCATCGTCATTTCCTCCTTACGGTATCGCGTGCGCTTGGCTCCGCCTGTCTCCGCAGGGGCCGCCGCGCCGCGTGAATCGCTTGATCCGGGGCTTTCCCGACTGGAAAAACCATGTCCAGTATAGCATAGTTTGTTCCCCGATACAATGGCAAAATACCCGCAAAAATCAGCCTGTTTGTCAATGATTTCACATATTGGCAGTCTCTACCGGGTGAACGCCCGGCGCTTCAGCGGCACGAAGGCCCGCACCAGCACCAGCTTCGCCCGCTGCAGCGGCCTCAGCCGCCCGGACACCGCGAGGTAGGCCGCCTGCGCCAGGCGCACGTCGTCCGCATCCGGCTCGTGGCGCCCGTAGAACACCAGCGCCTCCAGCTCGCCCTCGTCGTCCAGCAGCTCCGGCGCCCAGCCCTGCGCCGCCAGCCGCCGCAGATACGCCAGGGGCGACTCCCCGGCGCGCTTGGGCCGCTTAAGCACCCGCAGGGTATCGTGCATCGCCTGCGCCCAGACCATCCAGCGATTCCGGTCGCTCCGGCAGCGCTTCGCCGCCATGCCCGGCAGCGTCCACACCACCCGACCGACCAGCATGAGCAGCACCGCGATCAGCAGCAGCAGCCACCACCAGGGGCCCCGCTGGCCCGGCGTTTTTCCACGCTCCGGTTCCGGAGGCTGATCGTCCGGCGCATCCGTGGGCGCGTCGTCGCCCGCCGCGCCCGGCTCGGGCGGGGGGGTC
>JAEDKS010000131.1 GCA_016295665.1 Clostridia bacterium | reverse complement strand
TGGACGCAGGTCGTGGGTCAGGACTTCGTCAACCGCGCCTTCGAGTACGCCCGCCGCTGGGCCCCCGAGGGCACCATCCTGTGCTACAACGACTACAACACCTACTACGAGCCGAAGCTCACCGGCATCTGCAGGCTTGTGGACAGCCTTCTGGCGGACGGCACCATCGACTGCTACGGCTTCCAGATGCACATGCAGGCTGAGGAGCCCACCGTGGACATGCTTCGGAACTGCGTGGAGACCATCGCCTCCCGTGGGCTGCTGCTGCGCATCAGCGAGCTGGACGTGTGCATCGACGACACGGGCCGCCGCTCCCTGGCGCTGCAGGCGCAGCGCTATGCCGACGTCCTCGCCATCGCGGAGGAATACGCGGATCAGCTCATCGCCGTGCATACCTGGGGCGTCAGCGATCACCTGTCCTGGCGGCGGGAGCGCAGCCCCCTGCTCTTTGATACGCAGGATCAGCCCAAGCTCGCCTTCTGGGCGCTTATCGACCCGAGCACCATCCCCGCAGCCTGCGAGGAGGGCCCCGTGTGGGGCCCCGCGACGGAGGACGCGCTGGCCTCCCTGCCCGTGGTTCGGGGCGAGAACTTCGGCTTCCAGGCGCTGCTGACCGGGGAGGGGACGCTGCTGGTTCGCGTCAGCGTCAAGGATGGCCCCAAGTCCCCCGAGGACGCGGTGACCATCTTCGTGGGCGACAGCCAGTATACCATCAACCGCGCCGATGAGGGCGTGGAGCCCGTGGCGGGCGGCTACGTCTGCACCTTCCGGGTGGAGAACGCGCCGGTGAAGGAGGGCGCCATCGCCTTTGACCTGATGGTCAACAACAAGGGCGCCCTCACCGGCTGGAGCGACACCGGCAGCGCCGGGGCGGATCGCGCCATGGGCATCCTGACCGTGACGGAGCCCGGAAAGTGAGCCGCGCCAGCATCCCCTGCACCCAGCTCCCGCCGGAGCGGCTGCCCGGCGTCGCGAAGCGCTCCTTCGCGCTGCCCTTCCACGGGGGCGAAATCTGGTTTGAGCATCTGGACGGTATGTACCAGTATGCCGACCTGACCCGGGCCAAGCTGATGGCGGACAGCGAAGTGTTTCTGCGCCCCTCGGGCACATCGTTCATGGCAGTGGTGCTGTTCGACACCTGGCTTCCGGAGGAGGTCACCAGCCTGATGGCGACCCACCTGTGCCGGTCGGGCAGAGCCTTCCGGCGGGTGTGCTTCGTGGGTGCCGAACCCGCTCTCCGACGGGCGCTGAAGGCGGCGCTCGGGCGGGACTGCCCCTTCCCGTATGCGTTTCTGGACGATACGGAGGCCGCGAAGGAGTGGCTGCTGCCGTGAGGCGGGCCGCACGAAAACATCATATGACAACGAAAAGGGGAGGAGACGGCACCGGAGCGATGCTTCGTGCGAGTCTCCTCCCTTTCTGTGCTCATGGGATGGGGGTCAGTAGCCGTACTTCCGCTGCTTGACGGCGAGAAGGACGAGCGTCACCGCCACGGCAAGCACCTCTGCGGCGACGGTGGAGAGCCAGATGCCATCCACGCCCCACACCAGCGGCAGGAGCAGCACCGCCGCCAGCTGGAACACCAGCGTCCGCAGGAAGGCGATGGCGGCGGAGACCGGGCCGTCGTTCAGCGCCGTGAAGAAGGAGGAGCCGAAGATGGCGAAGCCCGAGAAAAGGAACGACCAGGCGAAGATGGAGAAGGCGCGGATGGTCAGCTGCGTCAGGGCCTCGTCATAGCCCACGAACAGCCGGGAGAGCGGCCCGGCGAGCGTCAGGGCCAGGCCCAGCATCATCAGGGAGAAGCCGCCGATGATGCCCGCGCCCCGGCGAAGCAGCCCCCGCAGCGCTGCCGGGTGGGCGGCACCGTAGTGGTAGCTGACGATGGGCGAGGAGCCCACGGAGTAGCCGATAAACACCGCCTGGAAGATCATGCTGACGTACATCAGCACGCCATAGGCCGCAACCCCGTCCTCCCCGGCGTAGCGGAGGAGCTGCGCGTTGTAGAGCATGCCGACCAGCGACGCGGAGATGTTGCTCATCAGCTCGGAGGAGCCGTTCAGACAGGTCTGAAGCAGCACCCTGTGGCTGAAGCGCGTCCGGCCCAGCCTCAGGAGGCTGCTGTTGGGCCGGGCAAAGTAGAGCAGGGGCAGCAGCCCGCCCACGCACTGGCTCAGCGCGGTGGCGATGGCAGCACCCACCAGTCCGCCGGGCACGACCGCCACCAGCAGCGCGTCCAGCACCATGTTCGTCACCCCGGCAGCCACCGTGATGGTCAGCCCGAGGGTGGGCTTGCCCGCCGTGGCGAACAGGCACTGGAA
This sequence comes from Clostridia bacterium, assembly GCA_016295665.1. Lineage (GTDB taxonomy): Bacteria > Bacillota > Clostridia > Christensenellales > Aristaeellaceae > HGM11604. The sequence goes on along the minus strand of JAEDKS010000131.1, from coordinate 4,447 downwards.
GGCGAACTGAAGAATGAAGGCGGGAAGGGCGGCCAGAATGACGCGACCGTAGGTCACGCTGTCCTTCAGCAGCTGTCCCTCCGCCCCCAGAAAGGCAGCGAAGGGCCGCAGGGCAAGCTGCCCCAGCACCGCCAGCACCACGCCCGTCAGCAGCGCGGCGTACACCACCAGCGAGAACTGCTGCCGGGCCCGGGGCGCGTCGCCCTCGCCCAGCGTCCGGGCGATGAGCGCGCTGCCGCCCGTGCCGAACATGAAGCCCGCCGAGCCCAGCACCATCAGGAAGGGCATGATGAAGTTGACCGCCGTGAAGGGCGTCTTGCCGGCGAAGTTGGAAACAAAGAAGCCATCCACCACGCTGTAGAGCGACGTGAACACCATCATGAAGATGGAGGGCATGGTGAAGCGCAGGAGCCGCCCGAGGGTGAAGTGGTCGGAAAGCTGATAACGCATGGTTTACAGCTCCTTCTCCGCGAGGCGCCTGATGTCCCGCAGGTAGCGCTCCGTCAGCGACAGGTAGGTAGCCACGTCCTCCCCGGGCCAGCCCGCGAGCACGCGATCCTCCAGCCGGATGACGCGCCCCACGGTGTTCTCCGCCAGCACGGCGCCCTGCCCGGTCAGGCGCACGCGACGGGTGCGCCCCTCCGCGTCCTCCACGAGCACCGCGCCCTCCTGGGACAGCCGCCCCAGCGCGGAATGAACGGTCTGCTTGCTGAGCCCGGAGGCGCGGCACAGCGCCGTCAAGGCCATGCTCCCGCCCTGCTCGTACAGGGCATAGAGCAGCTTCAGGGCGCTGTCGGAAAGCCCGAGGCGCAGGGCCATCTCATGATAGGCCGCCTCGGTTTCCCCCAGCAGATAGTTGAACCGGCGCATCTCCCTGGATGGATGCTGGGTCATGGTGCTTCGCCCTCCTTTGGTCTGATTTCGTACCAGCAACGCATTATAGTACGAAATCGGACCAAAGTCAAGTAGTAGGGAAGAAAATGGAAGCAGCAAAAAGGAGCCGCCGCGGTTTTCCGCGGACGGCTCCGGGGTCAGGCGCGCTCAGCGCACCTCGTTCACAAAGTCCACCACGCCATGGAACTCCATTTCCATGCCCTGGGCATCGTTGCCGATGACGCTGATGGCCACGGCGCACACGTCCTGCACCGGCAGGGAGCCCGTGTAGGTCACGGCGCTGCCCGCAGGGATGCAGCTGCTGCCCCACCACATGGACAGCTGCGTGGCGTCGTAGCTCTCGCGGCTCACCGCAATGATGCCGTCGCCGGCGGCGAAGTACACCACCGTCAACACCGCCGGGTAGAAGTCATAGCCGCCGGTCTCCTCCAGCGTGAAGGCATAGCGCCAGCTCTGACCGTTCACCGAGGCGGCATCCGCCTGGGCGTACACCGGGGATTCCTCCGGGTAGATGTCCACATAGGCGTGCATCTCGATGGGCAGCACGGGCTCCAGATACCAGGCAAAGGAGCCCACCTCCGGCTCGAAGATGCCCACGGCGTTCTCCTCCGCCTCCTCGTCCATTTCCGATTCCAGGGGCAGGGAGTTCATCTCCTCCGCCATGATGGTCTCCTCGTCGGTCAGGGGAGACTCCGCCAGCGCCACAGCGCCCGTCAGCAGCAGCGCCAACAGGCACGCCGTCATGCGCCGCAGCGCGTCCTTCCAATGCTTCATGCACTCAACCTTCCTTCCGCCGGTTTTCCGGGGTATAAGCCTATGATACCACACCGGCGGACAATTTGCAAGATTTCTTTACAAACTTGTTACAAAATCATGGCGTATCTCCCAGCGCCTCCTGCAGCACCGCCAGGTTGGCCCGCATGCAGGTCTCATAGTAGTCCAGGGGCACGTTCTCCGAGGGGCCGGTGACCACCGGATCCAGCTCGTAGATGGGCGCGCCGGTCTCCCGGGAGATGGTCTGCGCGGCGATGTCCTCGTACTGCGGCTCGGTGAACAGCGGGGGATTGCCCAGGGCGCGCACGGTGGACACCAGCTCCGCCAGCTGACGCGGGGACAGGGCGTCGTCCGGCTCCCGGTTCACCACCGCCGCCACGTGCAGCCCGTAGGCGTTGGCAAAGTAGGGGAAGGCCTCGTGGAAGGTGATGATGTCCCGCCGGGGCAGGTCGGAAAGGCCGGCGCGCAGCTCCTCATCCAGCGCGGCAAGTCGGGTCAGGAAGGCGTCCCGGTTGGCCTCGATGGCCTCCGCCCGGTCGGGCAGCGCCGCCATCAGCCCTGCCGCCAGGTTCCGCACCATCATCTGCGCGTTGCCCGCGTCCAGCCAGATGTGGGCGTTCCACTCGCCGTGATCGTGGTCGTGCCCGTCGTCCTCATCCTCGTCGTGGTCGTGCTCCTCCGGCTCTGCGGGCAGCAGCGCCACGCCCTCCGACGCGTCTACGATCCGCAGATCGGGCAGGCTGTCCATGGCAAAGTCCAGATAGCTCTCCATGCCCGCGCCGTTGATCAGGAACACGTCCGCGGACTGCAGGGCCTTCATGTCCCCGGTGGAGAGCTGATAGTCGTGCAGGCAGCCGGTGCCCGGCTGCGCCAGGTTGCGCACCGTGACGCCCTCCAGCCCGTCTGTCAGGTTCAGGGTGAACAGATAGATCGGATAGAAGGACGTCACCACCGTCTCCGCCACGGACAGCGCGGGCGTGATGAGCAGCGTCAGGAGCAGGAGCAGAAGCAGGGGTTTCTTCTTCATAATTGCATGTTTCCTTTCGGGTCTGTGGGGGATAAGCGTCATGCCGGCAGGCGGTGCCCGCCCAACGGATAACGAGGGCCGGGGCGGAAAGCCTGCATGGAAATGGCTGCCGGCTACCGCAGCCAGGAGGGCGGCTCGCCGCCGCACTGCGTGCGCAGAATCTGCGCCATAATCGCCGTTTCACCGGCGCTCTGCAGGTCGGAGAAGCGGCGGTACAGCGTGCTGATTGCTGCGAAGGAGCCGGAGGCCATGGCGTAGTCATGGAGCAGGGCATAGTTCGTGGGCGTGACCGGCAGCGCCATGAGCAGCGTCGACAGCGCACGATCCGCCAGCTCAGGCAGCTCCTCGGTGCAGATGCGCCGCCGCCTGCCGTCGTCGCCGATGCAGATCATGCTGACGCCCAGCTCCCGGTACAGCGCCCGGAAAAGCTGCTTCTCCACCTGTGACGCCATGTCCTGCAGCGCCGTGTGCCGGGGCACATACGTCCGCAGCACCGCCGCCACATCCGGTGCCACCGCCATCGCCAGCGCATCGCCGAGCCTGCTCCGCAGCGCGCTGCGGATCTCCGCCTCCGACAGCTCCATGATCCATTCCCTCCCTGCGGCCTCCATCGCCGCGGGTATTGCTTCGACAAAACGGGCCGCTTTTCCTTCCGGGCGGCGGAGCCTGCGGGATTTTTCCTCAAACCCCTTGCAATCCGGAGCGCGTTGTGCTATAATCCGAACGAATACGCACCTTTGCCCGGCGGCGCTTGTGCCGGGGCCTTCCCGGTGGCGGATCGCAAACGGGCAGAGGGTGGTAAGAACAAGGAGGAAGAAACCTATGGCAGTCATTTCCATGAAGCAGCTGCTCGAAGCTGGCGTCCACTTCGGTCACCAGACCCGCCGCTGGAACCCCAAGATGGCTCAGTACATCTTCACTGAGCGCAACGGCATCTACATCATCGACCTGCAGAAGACCGTCCGCAAGATCGACGAGGCGTACATGTTCGTTCGCGACCTGGCCATGGACGGCAAGACCATGCTGTTCGTCGGCACCAAGAAGCAGGCGCAGGAGTCCATCGAGTCCGAGGCCAAGCGCTGCAACATGTACTATGTCAACAACCGCTGGCTGGGCGGCATGCTGACCAACTTCCGTACCATCCGCACCCGTATTGACCGCCTGAACCAGATCGACAAGATGGAGGCTCAGGGCCAGTTCGACGTGCTGCCCAAGAAGGAAGTCGCCAAGCTGGTGGCCGAGCGCGAAAAGCTGGAAGCCAACCTGGGCGGCATCCGCGAGATGAAGAAGCTGCCCGGCTGCATGTTCGTTGTGGATCCCCGCAAGGAGCATATCGCCGTGACCGAGGCCCGCAAGCTGGGCATCCCGATCGTGGCCATCGTTGATACCAACTGCGATCCCGACGAGATCGACTATGTCATCCCCGGCAACGACGACGCCATCCGCGCTGTCAAGCTCATCGCCGGCAAGATGGCGGACGCTGTGCTGGAGGGCAAGCAGGGCGAGCAGGCTGAGCCCGACACCGAGGCCGCTCCCGAGGCTGCCGCGGAGGCCGCTGCGGAGTAAGCCGCACCCCCGCCTCCATACCCTCTCCCCAACATCAGCATTGAATGAAAGGAATGATTCCCATGGCCAATGTTACCGCTGCTATGGTCAAGGAGCTGCGTGAGCGCACCAACGCCGGCATGATGGACTGCAAGAAGGCCCTCGTTTCCAACGACGGCGATATGGACAAGGCCATCGACTGGCTGC
>JAEDKS010000003.1 GCA_016295665.1 Clostridia bacterium | reverse complement strand
TACCGCGGATCTTCTCCACCTTGTCATACTCGATTTCGGGGAAGAGCAGCTGCTCCTGGATGCCCAGGGCGTAATTGCCGCGGCCGTCGAAGGCCTTGGTGGATACGCCGCGGAAGTCGCGCACACGGGGCAGCGCGACGGAGACGAGCTTGTCCATGAACTCCTCCATGCGAGCGCCGCGCAGGGTAACCTTGGCGCCGATGTTCTGGCCCTCACGGACTTTGAAGTTGGCGATGGACTTCTTGGCCTTGGTCACCAGGGGCTTCTGGCCCGCGATGGCGGTCAGCTCATTGACAGCCATCTCCATGGCCTTGGCATTGTCCTTGCAGTCGCCCAGGCCCATGTTGATGACGATCTTCTCCAGGCGCGGCACCTGCATGGGGTTGGTGTAGCCGAACTTCTGCTTCAGGGCAGGAACAGCCTCGGCCAGATACTTTTCGTGCAAACGAGTAGCCATTAAGCTTTTCCTCCTTATCAGTCAATTTCGGCGCTGCACTTCTTGCACACGCGCACCATCTTGCGGACCTGCTTGCCGTTCTCGCCGGCAACCGTGCTCACCTTGTGGGCGATACGGGTGGCCTTGCCGCACTTGGGGCAGACGATCATCACGTTGCTGGCGTCGATGGTCGCTTCCTTGTGGACGATGCCGCCGGGCTGCATGGCGTTGCGGGCCTTCTGGTGCTTGGTCACCATGTTGACGCCCTCAACGGTCACGCGACCGGTCTTGGGGAAAGCGGCGATGATCTTGCCCTTCTTGCCCTTGTCCTTGCCGGAGATGACAACGACCTGGTCATTCTTCTTTACATGCATATCCTCTCCGCCTCCTTACAGCACTTCGGGAGCCAGGGAGACGATCTTCATGAAGTCCTTCTCGCGCAGCTCACGGGCAACGGGTCCAAAGATACGGGTACCGCGGGGCATCTTGGCATCGTTGATGATCACGGCGGCGTTGTCGTCAAACTTGATGTAGCTGCCGTCGGGGCGACGCTTGTTCTTGCGCATCCGGACGATCACGGCCTTGACCACGTCGCCCTTCTTCACGGTGCCGCCGGGGGTAGCGCTCTTCACGCTGGCGACGATGACGTCACCGATGGAGCCGTCACGCCGGAAAGAACCGCCCAGCACGCGGATGCACATGATTTCCTTGGCGCCGGAGTTATCGGCTACCTTGAGTCGCGTTTGCGGCTGAATCATTGGGTATTTCCTCCTTATATGATGGCAGGCTTACTTGGCCTTCTCGATGATCTCGACCAGGCGCCACCGCTTATCCTTGCTCAGGGGACGGGTCTCCATCACCTTGATGGTATCGCCGATGCCGCACTCGTTGTTCTCATCGTGAACCTTCAGCTTGCTGGTACGGTTCATGATCTTGCCATACAGGGGATGACGGACGCGGGTCTTGATCTGGATGACGCAGGTCTTGTCCATCTTATCGCTGACGACCACGCCAATGCGGGTCTTGCGAAGTCCGCGTTCGATATTCTTTACCTCAGACATTGAAGCGACTGCCTCCTTTCAAGTATTACGCCTGCTTCTGGCGCAGAACGGTCTTGGCCCGGGCGATGTCACGCTTGACATTCGTGATCTCCACGGTGTTCTGCAGCTGACCGGTTGCGAGCTGGAAACGAAGGTTGAACAATTCCTTCTTCAGCTCAGCCACCTTCGCGGTCAGCTGTTCAGGGGTCATAGCGGCCAATTCATTCGCCTTCATTACTCATCACCACCCGCTTCAGTCTGCGCCTGTGCCTGGCGCGCAATGATCTTGGTCTTGAGGGGCAGCTTGTGGGAAGCCAGACGGAGCGCCTCACGGGCGGTGTCCTCAGACACGCCTGCGATCTCGAACAGGACGCGGCCGGGCTTGACCACGGCAACCCAGTACTCGGGAGAGCCCTTACCGGAACCCATGCGGGTCTCAGCCGGCTTCTCGGTCACGGGCTTGTCGGGGAAGATCTTGATCCAGACCTGACCGCCACGCTTGGTGTAACGGGTCAGGGCGATACGGGCAGCCTCGATCTGCTGGCTGGTCACCCAGCAGGGCTCGGTGGCCTGCAGGCCGAACTCGCCATAGGCGAGGAAGTTGCCGCGATGGGCCTCACCTTTCATGCGGCCGCGGAAAACCTTGCGGCGCTTGACTCTCTTGGGCATCAGCATAGGTTACTTAACCTCCTTCGCCACGGGGGCCTTCTTCGCCTTGGGCAGGATCTGGCCCTTGTAGATCCAAACCTTCACACCCAGGCGACCGTAGGTGGTCTTGGCTTCAGCGAAGCCATAGTCGATGTTGGCGCGCAGGGTCTGCAGCGGGATGGAGCCCTCGTGATAGCTTTCGCTGCGGGCGATGTCGGCGCCGCCGATACGGCCGCTCAGCGCGGTCTTGATGCCCTTCACGTTGTTGAGCTTCATGGCGCGCTGGATGGCCTGCTTCATGGCGCGGCGGAAGCTGATGCGCTTCTCCAGCTGCTGGGCGATGTTCTCCGCCACCAGCTGCGCGTCACCGTCGGGCTGCTTGATCTCCATCACGTTGATGTGCGCGTTCTTGCCCAGGAAAGCGGTGACATCCTTCTTCAGCTGCTCGATGTTGGCGCCCTTGGGGCCAATGATCATGCCGGGCTTGGAGGTGAAGATGTTGACGGTCACCGTCTGCGCGGTACGCTCGATGTCGATCTTGCTGATGCCGGTGGCATAGTACTTATCCTTGAGCATCTTGCGGAGCTTGTGGTCCTCCACAAGGTTGTTGGAGAAATCCTTCTTCTCGGCGAACCAGCGTCCGCTCCAGTCGAAGATGACGCCGACGCGAGCGCCGTGGGGATTTACTTTCTGACCCATGATTGAACCTCCTTCGCCTTACTTCTGGTCCAGCACCACGCTGATGTGGCTGGTGCGCTTGAGCATCGGGGACGCGCTGCCCTTGCTGCGGGCAACGTAGCGCTTCAGCGTCGGGCCAGGGTTGGCGTACACCTCAGCAACATAGAGGTCCTTGGCGTTCAGCTCCTGGTTGTTCACCGCGTTGGCGATGGCGCTGTTGAGCACCTTCAGCACAACGGGAGCGGCGGCCTTGGGGGTGTAGGTCAGGATGGCTTTGGCTTCGTCCACGCTCTTGCCGCGGATCAGATCGATGACGATCTTGACCTTGCGGGAGGAGATGCGGACGTATTTGGCGTGCGCCTGCGGACGCTTGTCAGCGCCTGCGCGGCGAGCTTCCGTCTTTTCCTTGGAACGGGTTGCCATATCGTTTCACTCCTCTCGCTTACTTGCGGCCGGTGGCCTTGTCCGCGGCATGACCGCGGAAGGTACGGGTCGGGGCGAACTCGCCCAGCTTGTGGCCCACCATGTCCTCGGTGACATAGACCGGAACGTGCTTGCGTCCGTCATGCACGGCGATGGTGTGACCCACGAAATCCGGGAAGATCATGGAGGACCTGGACCAGGTCTTGACCACAGCCTTCTTGCCGGAAGCGTTCATATCCTGCACGCGCTTGAGCAGCGCGGCTTCTACATAAGGGCCCTTCTTCAGAGAACGACTCATTCGTTAGTTGCCTCCTTCCTGTGGGATGCGCTTACTTGTTGCCAGCGCGCTTGACGATCATCTTGTTGGAATACTTCTTGTGCTTCCGGGTCTTCAGGCCCAGCGCGGGCTTGCCCCAGGGAGTCACAGGAGCAGGCATACCAACGGGGCTCTTGCCCTCGCCGCCGCCGTGCGGATGGTCGTTGGGGTTCATCACGACGCCGCGGACGGTGGGACGGATGCCCATGTGGCGGACACGACCGGCCTTGCCGATGCGCACATTCTCATGATCGGTGTTGCCCACGGTGCCGATGGTGGCCTTGCAGTCCAGAGACAGCTTGCGCATCTCGCCGGAGGGCAGACGCACGGTGGCATAGCCGTTCTCCTTGGCCATGAGCTGCGCGCTCATGCCGGCGGAGCGAACCAGCTGGCCGCCGCGGCCGGGCTTGATCTCCAGGTTGTGGATCAACGTACCGACGGGAATGTTCGCCATGGGCAGCGCGTTGCCGGGCTTGATGTCAGCGCCGGTGGAGGCCACCACGGTGTCGCCCACCTTCAGGCCCAGAGGCGCCAGGATGTAGCGCTTCTCGCCGTCGGCGTAGTTCAGCAGCGCGATGAAGGCGCTGCGGTTGGGATCGTACTCGATGGTCGCGACCTTGGCGGGAACCTCCAGCTTGTCGCGCTTGAAGTCGATCACGCGGTACTTGATCTTGTTGCCGCCGCCCTGATGACGAACGGTGATCTTGCCCTGCTTGTTGCGGCCCGCGTTCTTCTTCAGGTATTCCACCAGGCTCTTCTCGGGCTTGTTGGTGGTGATCTCCTCATAGGTCAGAACCGACATAAAGCGCCGGGCGGGCGAAGTCGGCTTGTACTGTCGAATAGCCATGTTTCAGTCCTCCCTTTCGCTTTACTGGGCCATGCCCTCGAAGAACTTGATCGGCTTGGAGTCCTTCTTCAGGGTCACATAAGCCTTCTTGACTTCGGGGGTGCGTCCGGAGTAGCGGCCCTGGCGCTTGATCTTGCCCAGGGTGCGCGTGGTGTTGACGCTCTCCACCTTCACGCCGTCATCCGCAAAGACCGCTTCCACGGCCTGCTTGATCTCGGTCTTGGTGGCGTCGATCGCCACCTCGAAGATGTAGCGCTTGTCAGCGATGCCCTCGTAGGCCTTCTCGGTGAGGACGGGGCGCTTGATGATGTCGTGCGGATCTCTCATTATGCGTACACCTCCTCAACAGACTCGACGGCAGCGCGGGTCAGCACCAGCTTGCCGGCGTTCAGGATGTCATACACGTTCAGGGTGTTGACATAGGTGGTGGCGGCCTCAGCCAGGTTGGCGGTGGCGCGAACCACGGTCTCGTCGACCTGGGGCAGCACCACCAGCGCCTTGCGGGTGGCGCCGAGCTTGGTCAGGGTCTGGGCCATGAGCTTGGTCTTGGCCTGGGCCAGCTTCAGCTCGTCCACCACGATGATCTCGCCGGCGTTGAGCTTGGAGGTCATGGCGGACTTGAAGGCCAGACGGCGGACCTTCTTGGGCACCGCGATCACATAGTCGCGGGGCTTGGGAGCGAACACCACGCCGCCGTGCTTGAACTGGGGAGCGCGGTTGCCATGGTGGCGGGCGTTACCGGTGCCCTTCTGACGGTAGATCTTGCGACCACCGCCGCGGACCTCGCCGCGGGTTTTGGCACTCTGCGTGCCCTGGCGCTGGGCGGCCAGATAGGAACGGACGACCAGGTGCATGGCGGCCTCGTTCACGGTGCTGGCGAAGATCTCCTCGCTCAGCTCCATTTCGCCGACCTGCTGTCCTTCCATATTTACTACAGCAATCTTAGGCATGTTGTATTAACCTCCTTGCAGCGCTCACTTCACGGTGTCGCGGATAATGAGCAGGCCTTCGTTGGGGCCGGGCACAGCGCCCTTCACCAGCAGCAGGTTGCGCTCCGCATCCACGCTCACGACCTCCAGGTTCTGAACCGTCACACGATCCACGCCGTAGTGGCCGGCCATGTGCTTGTTCTTGAACACGCGGGAGGGATCGGAGTTGGCGCTCATGGAGCCGACGCCGCGGTGATACTTGGAGCCGTGGGCCATGGGGCCGGTGTGCTGGTTCCAGCGCTGAATGGCGCCGGTGTAGCCGTGGCCCTTGCTGGTGCCGGTGATGTCGATCTTGTCGCCCTGGGCGAACTGGTCAACCTTCAGCTCGTCGCCCACCTTGTAGCCGGTGCAGTCGTCGAACCGGAACTCGCGCAGCACGCGCTTGGCGGCGACGCCCGCCTTGGCGTAGTGACCACGCTCGGGCTTGTTGAGCAGCTTCTCGGCGCGCTTCTCGGTCAGGTCGCCGAAGCCGACCTGAACAGCGTCATAGCCGTCGCTCTCAACGTTCTTGGTCTGCACCACGGTGCAGGGGCCGGCTTCGATCACAGTAACCGGAACGAGGCGGCCGTCTTCGGTGAAAACCTGCGTCATGCCGATCTTCTTGCCAACGATCGCTTTCTTCATGATTTTCGTCCTCCTGCCTTACAGCTTCATTTCGATTTCGACACCAGCAGGAAGATCGAGCTTCATCATGGCGTCCACGGTCTTGGGGTTGGGGTTGATGATGTCGATGAGCCTCTTGTGGGTGCGGCGCTCAAACTGTTCGCGGCTGTCCTTGTACTTGTGCGGAGAGCGCAGGATGGTCACGATCTCCTTCTCCGTGGGGAGCGGGATCGGGCCGGACACGCGAGCACCGGTCCGCTTGGCGGTCTCGACGATCCGCTGAGCGGAATGGTCGATCAGGTTGTGCTCGTAGGACTTGAGCTTGATACGGATCTTCTGGTTGGCCACTTGATGTACCTCCTTGATCGTCTCGATGGCGTTCTGATGACCCCACTGCAGGTGCAGGATCACCGCCGCCGCGAGTCCGTCGCCCGATTTTCGGGCTGGTCCACGGTAATTACCCGACTGGCCGGTCGGCAACTTACCGCTTCATCCCTGAACAGACAACATCACTATTATACACACTTTTCAGGAGAAATCAAGTCCTTTTTCAAATTTTCTTTTCGGAAAATCCACTGTTTTTGCGGCTTTGCTCCGTCCGCATCTGTCCACGCTTTCGTGTGTTTCCATATTCCCCGTTTTTTCTTCCCTTTTCCGGATTCCGGCATTTTTCTTTTCGTCCTTCCCTTTCGCAATCCCTGATGCCGTCTGCGTTTAGCTTGTTCATCATGACCACGCTTTCATGCGTTCCCATTTTTCGACCCACCATGAAAGTGCTTTCATTCTGCTGATTTTTTTGTCGCCGGGCCTGTGCTTTTTCTGTTTTTTTCTTCCGCACGGCGCGGAAAAAGCACCGGAACCGTTTCCGGCCCCGGTGCTCCCTCGCTGTCCATTCCTTTTGCCACATCAGCCCTCCGCCTCCATCATTTCCTCCCAGGCGGCGTAGAGCCGGTCGATTTCGTCCTTCTTCGCCTGATAGGCCCTCGCCAGGCGGGCGGCCTTCTCCGCGTCCTGATAGGTGGCGGGGTCGGACATCTCCGCCTCCAGGGCGGCGGCCTCCTCCTCGGCCCGGGCCACGTCCGCCTCGGCCTTCGCCAGGGCGGCCTTGCGCTCCTGCAGGCGGCGGGTCTCCTCGCGGCTGCGGCGCTTCTCCTTGTCGATGGCGGTGCGGGTCATGCCCTGCGTGTCACCGTCGGGCTCCTGCTCCCGGTTGATCTTCTCGAAGTAGTCGTCGTAGTTGCCCAGATACTCCTTGATGCCCTCCTCCTCCAGCACCAGCACCTTCGTGGCGAAGCGGTTGATGAAGTAGCGGTCGTGGCTGATGGCCAGAATGGTGCCCGGGAAGTCCGCCAGCGCGTCCTCCAGCACCTCGCGGCTGTCCATGTCCAGGTGGTTGGTGGGCTCGTCCAGCAGCAGCAGGTTGTCCCTGCGCAGCATCAGCTTGGTCAGGGCCACCCTGCCCTTCTCGCCGCCGGACAGGGTCGAGACGGGCATCAGCACCTCGTCCCCGGTGAACAGGAACTTGCCCAGCGCGCCCCGCACCTCGGTCTGATCCAGGCGGCGGAAGTCGTCCCACACCTCGTCCAGCACGGTCTTGCTGTCGTGCAGGTGGGCCTGATGCTGGTCGTAGTAGCCGATGTCCACCCCGGCGCCCAGCCGGATAGTGCCCTCGTCCGGGCGCTCCTCCCCGATCAGGCACTTGAACAGCGTGGACTTGCCCACGCCGTTGTCACCGATGAGTGCCACCCGATCCCCCGCCCGCAGGTGCATCCTCACATGCCGGAACAGGGTGCGCCCGTCGAAGCCCTTGCGCAGCTCGTCCACCATCAGCACGTCGTCGCCGGTGCGGCGGCGCACGTCGAAGTGGAAGTGAATGGCGCTCTCGTCCTTCGGCTTCTCCAGCCGCTCCATTTTCTCCAGCCGCTTCTCCCGGCTCTCGGCGGCCCGGATGCTCTTTTCCCGGTTGAACATCCGGTACCGGGCGATGATGGCCTCCTGCCGGGCGATCTCCTTCTGCTGCAGCTCGTAGGCCTTCATGCGGATTTCAAACCGCTCGGCGCGCTGGGCCATGTAGCTGGTATAGTTGCCGGTGTAGCACTCCACCGTGCCCAGCAGCAGCTCCCCGATGCGGTCGCAGACGTGATCCATGAAGTAGCGGTCATGGCTGATGAGCAGCACCGCGCCCTTGTAGTCGTGCAGGTACTTCTCCAGCCAGGCGATGGACTTCAGATCCAGATGGTTCGTGGGCTCGTCCAGCAGCAGCAGATCCGGCTCGGTCAGCAGCATGCGGCCCAGGCACAGCCGTGTCCGCTCGCCGCCCGAGAGCAGCGCCGCCCGCTGGCTCTGCTGCTCCTTCCGGAAGCCCAGACCCGCCAGCACGCCCTGCACCGTGGAGCGCCAGCCGTAGCCGTTGCGCCGCTCAAACTCCCGCGTCAGCTGGTCGTACTGGCTGCCCAGCCGGTGCAGCAGCGTCTCGTCGTCCGCCACCTCCGCCATCTGCCGCTCCAGGGCCCGCAGCTGCTCCTCCATGGCGACCACCGGCGCGAACACGCTCTCCAGCTCCTCCAGCACGGTGCGGTTCTCGTCCACCGTGCCCTGCTGCGCCAGGTACCCCAGCTTCAGCCCCTTCTGCATGGTGATGATGCCGTCATCCAGATGCTCCAGCCCCGCGATGATCTTCATCAGCGTGGACTTGCCGCAGCCGTTCACGCCCACCAGCCCCATGCGCTCGCCGTCCTGCAGGGTAAACGAAACACCCTTCAGCACCTCGTTGGTGCCGAAGCTCTTACGGACGCCTTGCAGCGACAGCAGTATCATACGTTCCTCCTTGGGTTGCGCGCCCCTCGGGCGCGGTCACAGTCATGTCACAGGATCAGGTAGCCGATGCCCTCGCCCAGCAGGATGAGGGCGACCATGGCCCAGTCCACCCGGGTCAGGCGCTGTCCCTCGTCGCGCCAGTCCATGCCCCGCAGCAGCCACGCCAGCGCCCCCAGGGGCAGAAGCCCCGTCAGCGCCAGCCAGGGCGTGCCCGCGATCCTCGGCAGCACCAGCGCCATGGCGTTGTAGCCCATGTGCAGCAGCATGCCGGGCCACACATGCCCCGTGCGGAGCAGGAGCGCGGTGCAGCCCAGGCTCACCACCAGGTGGGAGGGCAGCCCCGCCGCGTCCCCGTGCATCAGCGCGAAGATCAGCGTGCCCAGCACCAGGGCCATGCCGCTGCCGGCGGCATCCCGCAGGTAGGCCGTCACGCAGCCCCGGAAGAACGCCTCCTCGCACACCGCCGGCACCACGACCATCGCCACCGCAGCCAGCGCCCATTCCGCCCCCGTCTGGGGCAGGGGCACCGTCCGGGCGCTCCCCGACGCGGGCAGCAGCAGCCGCAGCGCCGACAGGCTCAGCTGCACCAGCGCGCCGCCCACCAGCGCGCCCACCGTCACGGCCCCCCGGGGCAGCCTGTCCCCGCTGCGCCGGGTTCGCCAGGGCATCAAAAACAGCGCCGGAAGCAGCCACAGCACCGCCTCCTGCGCCATGACCGCCAGGTCATAGGACACGGCGCTGGCCGTCACATCCGGGCAGACGTACCGGATCAGCAGGCTCAGCGGCAGCCGCAGCGCCATCACCAGCATGCACACGGGCAGCGACAGCCACCTCCGGTTTCCATGCAGGCGCATCATGTCAGGCACCGTCCCGCAGCGTGTACACGCCGCCCACCCGGTCGCGCCAGGCCAGATCCAGATGCAGATCGACCCCCAGCCGGATGCCCTCCAGCTCCGCCTGATTCTCGCTGGTGGACAGCGCCAGCTCCGGGCGGTTGTTCTCGCCGCTCAGGTGCCCCAGAATCACGTTCCGCACCCCGGTTTTCACCAGCTCCACCAGCGCGTCGGCGCAGGCCTGGTTGCTCAGGTGGCCCCGGCTGCTCAGAATGCGCTGCTTGAGCGCGGCGGAGTAGTGGCTGTTGCAGCGGAGCATGTCCGGGTCGTGGTTGCTCTCCAGCAGCACCAGGTCGCTGCCGGCAACGGCGTCCCGCACCCGCTTCGGAAAGCAGCCCAGGTCCGTGGCGACGGAGACGCTGCTCGCGCCGCCGTAGAGCCGGTAGCCCACGGGCTCCGCCGCGTCATGGGGAATGGCGAAGGGCACCACGCCGATCTGCCCGATATAGAAGTCCTGATCCTGCGGGAACACCATCCGCGTGCCGTCCGGCAGGGGGCCCAGCTTGCCCTCCATGGCCTGCCAGGTGCCGGCGGTGGCGTAGATGGGCAGGTGGTACCTGCGGCTCAGCACCCCCGCGCCGGCGATGTGGTCGGAGTGCTCGTGGGTAATCAGCAGCGCGTTCAGCGACCGGGGGTCCACCCCGATGTACTGCAGCGCCTCGGTAATCATCCGGCCCGATTTGCCCGCGTCAATGAGCAGCCGCGTCTCCCCGCAGCGCACGTACAGCGCGTTGCCGCTGGAACCGGAGAACAGCGGACAGAATGTCATTTCCATGCGTGAACACCGTCTTACTGGTCACCCATGCGCGCAATCAGCTCGCTGAGGTGCTCCAGCTCTTCCCTCGAATAGTATTGCAGGACGATCCTGCCCTTCTTCTCGCTGCCGGTCAGGGTGGCCCGCACGCCCATGGTCTCCCGGATGCGGCCCTCCAGCTCCGTCAGCTCCACGCTCAGCACCCGGCGGGGCTTCTCCACCGGCGCCTTGGCCTTGGGGGCCTTTCTGCGCTCGGCGGCGGCGGCCTCCAGCTGGCGGACGCTGTAGCCCTTCTCCACGGTCTCCCGCGCCAGCAGCAGCTGCTCCTCCTCGCTGTCCAGACCCGCCAGCACCCGGGCATGGCCCGCGGTCAGCACGCCCTGACGGATCAGCTCGGTCACCTCGTCGGGCAGGGACAGCAGCCGCAGCAGATTCGCCACCGTGGGGCGGCTCTTGCTCAGGCGCTGCGCCACCTGCTCCTGGGTGTAGCCGAACTCGTTCATCAGGGAACGGATGCCCTGGGCCACCTCCAGCGGGTTCAGGTCCTCGCGCTGCAGGTTCTCAATCAGCGCGATCTCCATCTGCTGGGACGCGCTCAGGTCGCGGACGATGCAGGGCACGGTTTCCAGCCCCGCCCTTCGTGCCGCCCGCCACCGGCGCTCGCCCGCCACCAGCGCATAGCGCCCGAACTCGCCCGGCGCCACCAGCAGCGGCTGCAGCACGCCCTGCTCCTGAATGGACTGCGCCAGCTGCGCCAGACTCTCCTCCGGGAAGGTGCGCCGGGGCTGCTCCGGGTTGGGGTCGATGTCCCCCACCGCGATCTCCTGCACCGCGCCCTGGCTGATCTCGTTCTCCTCCGGCAGCAGGGCATCCAGCCCCCGGCCCAGACCATGTGACTTTTTCGGCATGAACAACGCTCCTACTCTCTATCCCCGCCCCGGCGTGCGGCGCGGGCTCTATCCGGTCATTTCTTCTTTCCCCTGCTGCTGATGCCGTTCTGCTCCAGCACCTCCGAGGCCAGCGCCTGATAGGCCATGGCGCCCGCGGAGCGCGGATCATAGACATGAATGGGCTCGCCGTGGCTGGGTGCCTCGCCCAGGCGGACGTTCCTCGGAATGGTGGTGGCATAGACCTTCTTCTTGAAGTGCTTCTTCACCTGATCCACCACCTGCAGCCCCAGGTTCGTGCGCCCGTCCAGCATGGTCAGCACCACGCCCTCGATGTCCAGGCGGGGATTGACGGTGCGCTTGACGCGGCTGATGGTGTTCATCAGGCTGGTGACGCCCTCCAGCGCGTAGTACTCGCACTGAATGGGGATCATCACCCGGTCGGCGGCAGCCAGCGCGTTGACGGTCAGCAGCCCCAGGGACGGCGGGCAGTCGATGAACACGAAGTCATACCCGGCAGATACCGCCTTCAGCGCCGTGCGCAGGCGGAACTCCCGCTGCTCCATCCCCACCAGCTCCAGCTCGGCCCCCGCCAGACGGATGTCCGCCCCCGCCAGGGACAGATTTCTCCAGGGGGTCTCCTCCACGCAGTCCTGCATGGACACCCGGCCCAGCAGCACCTCGTAGACGCTCCTTTCCCCGGCCTCCATGCCCAGCCCGGAGGTGGTGTTGCCCTGGGGGTCAAGGTCAACCACCAGCACCTTCTGGCCCATCTCCGCCAGCATCGCCGACAGGTTGACCGCCGTGGTGGTCTTGCCCACGCCGCCCTTCTGATTGATGATCGCAATCGTCTTTCCCATAGCCGTCTCCTTGCAGAATCAATAGGGCTATCCCGCCGCCTGGCATAGCCATACAGTTTATTATACAAATTTCCTGGCGGCTTGTAAAGTACAAAAAAGCACGGCGCGTTTGCGCCGTGCCGAAAAGCCGGGAAATGTTACTTGAGCTTCTGACCGCAGCTGGAGCAGAAGTTCGGCACCTCCTCGGGCAGCTTGGTGCCGCAGTTCGGGCAGAAGGCCATGGCGGGCTGGGCGTTTTCGGCCCCGGCGGGCTCCACGGTCTCCGGCTGCTCGATCACGGGCTCCTCCGCGGCAGGGGCGCTCTGGTCGAAGGTGTACACGGTGTAGGTGCGGCTGCCCTCGGACACCAGGAGCACGGTGCCGTCGCAGGAGACATCGAAGTACATCGGGTCACGATCCAGGTTCTCCAGCAGCGCATGGCCCTCCAGGTCCAGGACGCTGGTCTGGTTCGCGTCGTTGGCGACCAGGATCAGCGGCGCGCTGGCGGTGTTGTTGGCTACCTCGGCAAAGTGCTCGCCCAGCGCACCCACCGCGCCGGAGAGCACGATGACGCTGCCGTCCAGATCACGGATGGTGGAGAAGGGAGAGCTCGTGCGCTCCAGCACGGACTCGCTGTAGACAAAGTCGGCGGTGATGTTGCCCTGGGCATCCGCGTAGGACACCTTGCCGTCCTTCACCAGCACCTGATAGCCGCCGGCAAAATACTGCTCGCGATAGGCGGCGATGTACTCGTACTCGCAGGGCAGGAGCACGTTGCCGTCGCGGTCGATGAGGCCGTACTTGCCGTCGTTGTAGGTCAGGCCGTAGCGGGGATCCTCGTTGAACCGGGCCCGCTGGGCGTTCACATACGCCACCACGTTGCCCTGCAGGTCAAGCAGCATGCCGTTCTTCAGGTACCGGTCGCAGTCGACCTCCTCGCTGGTCAGGGTGCACTCCGGCACGAAGGCCATCTGACCGCTGCCGCGATGGAACACGCCCTTGCTGCCCAGGTCGTCATACTCGCCGTTGTAGGTGGAGGTCTCGTAGCCGGAGGGCTCCATGGCCTTGTTGTAGAAGCTCACCGCGCCCTCACGGCTCTTGACGTACAGGTAGTCGCCATAGGCGGCGCCAATGCTGTAGTCCATGCGGCTCAGCTCGCCCACCTTGGTGCCGCAGTAGTACACATGGTAGCTGGACACGTTGTAGTAGCTGCCGCTGAAGGACTTGTAGTCATAGGACTCCGCCGTGGCATCCTCCAGCACCACGCCCAGAATCCAGCGGTCGTTGAGCAGGAGAATGTCCGCGTAGCAGTTGGGCAGCACCTGATTGCCCGCCGCGTCAATCACGCCCCGGGCGTTCAGCCCCTCCTCCGACTGCACCTCAAAGAAGGCGCCCAGGTCGCTGATGTCCAGGTAGATGGGCTCGGTGATGGGGGTGCCGTCCGCCGCGATCAGGCGGTAGCCGCTCTCGTCGTAGAAGCGCACCGCGATCACGTTGTTGCGCATGTTGAGCGACGCGGAGAACACGTTCTCCAGGGTGTACTGACCCGTCAGCTCCGTCGCCAGGGCCGTGCCCGCGGCGCTCAGCGCCAGCAGAAGCACCAGGACCAGGGCTGTCATCCGTTTTGCCATGTTGTCTCTCTCCTATCCCTTGTGTCTTTTGTATCTCCAGCCGGATTAGCCTTCCGGCGCGGGAGCGGGGGCGGGTTCCTCGGTCGGCTCGGGCTGACCGACGAATTTGTCGGAGCGGAACTCCACCACGGTCTGCTTGTCGGTGCGGATGTTGCGGCTGTAGCCGTCATCGGTGCGGTAGCCCGTGATGTACATGACCACGCGTCCAATGTCGGTCTGCGGCTGCTGGAAGTTGTCGAAGTAGAACCGACCGTGGCTGGTGGAGTCGCCCTCGTAGAGGGTGTAGCTGTAGGAGCCGTCGAAGATGTTCTCGCCGGACTTGGTGCAGGGCAGGGGCTGGTCGTAGATGTCGTAGCACTCGATGGTGAAGTAGAACCGCTCAATGGTCATGTTGCTCTCGTTGAGCACCACGATCTTGATCTGGTTGGACTGCAGGTACAGGTCGGTCAGCTTCAGCGCCTTGTCGTAGTTGCCCACCTGCACGGTGGCGGAGGTGGTGAAGCCGCCGTCCTCGGTGGTGCCGTAGACGGTGGTGGTGCCCCAGGCGCGACCGGTGACCGTGGGCCGGTTGCTGGTGCCACGGATGGTGGCGATGCGCTCGTCGGAGGAATACCAGGACATGTTGGTGTTGCTGGCGTCCTCCGGCTCCATCACGGCGGTCAGGCGGATGCTCTCGTCCACGCCCACGCTGACCGTGTCGTTCTTCATGTGGACGCCCTCCACGGGCTGGAGCACGTTGACGGTGATGCGGGCGGTGCGGTTGCTGCCGTCGGTGGTCTTGGCGGTGATGGTGCAGGTGCCCCGGGAGATGCCGTAGATGGTGCCGTCAGGGTCCACGGTGGCGATGGTGGTCTTGCTGGAGGTCAGCTCCACGGAGGGATTCGTGGCGTTCGCCGGGGAGGTTTCCCAGAAGATGCGGGCGGTGGAGCCCACGTCCACGTTCACGCTGGAGGCGGTGAAGGCCACCTTGGTCACCGGCTGAATGATGGTGACGGTCGCGGCGGTGTAGACCGTGGGGAAGCTGGTGCTCTCGCAGGTGATGGTGCAGGTGCCGGGTGCCACGGGGGTGATCCGTCCGCTGCTGTTCACCTTGGCGATGCCCTCGTCCGAGGAGCGCCAGGTGACGGTCTTGTCGTTGGTGGTGTTGGGCAGCACGGTGGCCTGCAGGGTCTTGTAGGAGCCCACCGCCACGGTCACGTCGCTCTCCTTGAGGGTGATGCTCTGGGGCTGCTGGTAGACCTTCACCGTCACGGTGCCGTAGCGCTTGGTGCCGTCCACGGCGGTGGCGCGGATGGTCGCGGTGCCCTTGCTCACGCCGGTGACCACGCCGTTCTCGTCCACGGTGGCGATCTTCTCGTTCTCGCTGCTCCAGACCACGTCCTTGATGCTGGCGTCCTCCGGGGAGACGGTGACGGACAGCTGGGCGCTGGAGCCGATGAAGATGAACTTCTCGGGATTGGTCACCTTGATGCCGGTCACGCCGCGCACCACCAGCACATGGTACTGCCGGTAGACCTCCGGGTTCAGGTTGCTGGAAATGGTCAGCAGGCACTCGCCGGGGTTGCGGCCCGTGAGGGTGGTGCTGCTCGTGCGCAGCACGTTCGTGTCGCTGGAGGTCACGGTCAGGCGGCGGTTGCTGGCGTTGGTGGGCAGGCAGCTGGCGCTGAGGGTCAGCTCGCGCCCGGCGCGCACCAGCAGAATGGGCAGACCGGCGGCGTCCTCGGGCTCCAGGCTCACACCCGCCGCATTCAGCCAGGCCATGTCCGGGTCAAGGAGCCCGGCGACCTCCTCGTCGCCCCACTGCATCAGCCCCAGATTCTCCTCCTTGACGGAGATCTCCGTCACCGGCTGCTGCACGGTCAGGGTGATGCGGGCGGTATAGGTCTTTTTCGAGGTGGCGAGCTTCGCGGTGATGGTCGTCTCGCCCCTGGTCAGGCCCGTGACCAGACCGTTCTCGTCCACGCTCGCCACCCTCGGCGCCGAGGACGTGTAGGTGATGGGCCCCTCCTCCAGGGCGCCCTCCGCCCGGTCCAGGGTCAGCTGCAGGGTGTTCCCCACAAACAGCGTTTTGACCGACAGGTCAAACATGAAATTCATCTCCGCCAGGGCCGGCGCGCAGAGCGCGGCACAGAGCAGCGACACCATTAACAGAGCAAGCAGCTTCCTCATCGTTGCCTCTCTCCTCCTTCTATCCTGCTGGTACGGCCTGATCGCCGTCCACCCATCAAACGTAACAGGCAGACAATTTCATCCATCCTGACAGGCAGTCGAAAAAATAATTTCCACAGCATCAAGTATAAACCAATACGGAAAAATTGCAAGAGGATTTTTCCACCCATCCCCCGTCCGTCCAGCCCCGTTCCGCCCCGTCGCCAGCCCGGATCGCGCCGCTTTGACCCTCCGATGCGCGCCTTTTGTCATTTTGGGGTTTGACAGAAGGCACAAGATGGATTATACTGTAATCGTTGCGCCGTTTGTTGACCGGTCAACAAGGAGGATTGCAGAAGCCATGCAGAAGATCAAGCTGATCACCGATGCCGCCAGCGACCTGTCCCGCGAGGACGAGCTGCGCTACCGCATCCGTGTCATCCCCTTCAGCGTTGTGCTGGGGGGCCAGACCTATGTTCCCCGCGCTGAGATCGACAACGACGCCTTCTATGCGCTGATGCTGCAGCACGACGACCTGCCCAAGACCGCGCAGGTGACCCCCGGCGAGTTCGTGGATATCTACACCCAGGAGGCGCAGGCGGGCAACACCCACCTGATTCTGGTGCTCATCAACTCCGAGGGCTCCGCCACCTACGGCAACGCGGTGATGGCGGTGGACATGTTCTTCGACGAGCATCCCGAGTACCGGGGCCGCGTCACCATCACGCCGATCGACGGCATGGGCTACTCCGGGCTGTACGGTCAGCCCGTGCTGGACGCGGCCCGGATGATCGAGGAGGGGCGCGACGCTGAGGAGATCGTGGCCTACCTGACCGACCTGATGCCCCGCCGCCAGATCTACTTCGGCATCTACTCCCTGAAGTGGGCGGGCAAGTCCGGGCGGATTCCCTCCGCCGCGGCCTTCATCGGCGACAAGCTGAACCTGAAGCCCATCATGAAGATTCTGGACCGGCAGATCACCACCGCCGCCAAGGTGCGCGGCGAGGGCAAGCTCATCGAGCGCCTCTGCGACATGGTCATCGCCGACATGGCCCCCGGCTCCCCCTACAGCCTCATCTACGGCAACGACCCGGAGGTGCTGCCGGAGCTGGAGCGCATCATGACCGCGAAGCTGGGCTACGGCCCCCTGAACCACTATCAGATCAGCGCCGTTATCGCCGCCAACGCCGGCCCCAAGGTCAGCGGCATCGCCTTCACCCGCAAATAATCCCCCGACCCTCCAACGGGAGCAGCCGGACAGTCTCTGTCCGCCGCTCCCGTTTTCGTGTGCGGCGCGGTTGCTCAGTGCAGTGCACGCTTCCGCTCCATCGGATGCCGCCGCCGGGGCAGCGTAAAGCGCACCCGGGGCCTTTCGCGTTTCCCCTCCACGGGCCTCACCTCCCTCATGGGAAGCATCGCCCGTCGGCGGCAGGATTATCCGTCAGAGGGCGCTCACAGCGCGTGAATCGCCGCCACGTCCGCCGCCGGGTCGGCGCTGCGGAACATGGCGGTGCCCATGACCGCCACATCCAGCCCGCTGTCCCGGAGCCGGGGCAGGTTCTCCAGCGTCACGCCGCCGTCCGCCTCCAGCAGCCCCTGATAGCCCATCGCCCGCAGCGCCCGCAGCTTGTCCAGCATGGCCTCCTGAAAGCGCTGCCCGCCGAAGCCGGGCTCCACGGTCATCACCAGCACCATGTCCGCCCCGGGCAGCAGCGCCCGGACGGCCTCCGCCGGGGTGCCGGGCTTCACCGACAGCCCCGCCCGAACCCCCAGCGCGTGCAGGCGCGCCAGCAGCGCCCCCGCGTCCTCCGGAATCTCGGCGTGGATGGTGATGTTCCAGGCGCCGGCGGCGGCGAAGGTCTCCAGGTACGCGCCGGGGTTGTCCATCATCAGATGCACGTCCAGCTTCAGCGCCGGAAAGCGCCGGTGCAGCTGCGCGACCACCGCCGGGCCGAAGCTCAGGTTCGGCACGAAGTGCGCGTCCATCACGTCCACATGCAGCAGGGTGCAGCCCGCGTCCACCATGCGCTGCACGTCCCGCTCCAGATTGAGCATATCCGCCGCCAGAATGGACGGCGCAACCTTAATCATAGCGTTCCCTCCATGTCTGCCGCACCTCTGCCAGCAGGCTTCTGTAGCGCTCCAGTCGTTCCCGGTCAAGCTCCCCGGCCTCGCAGGCCGCCGTTGCCGCGCAGCCCGGCTCCCGGTCGTGGTAGCAGGGCTGGAAGCGGCAGGCGCCCTCCAGTCGCTGCAGCTCCGGATAGCAGTCCTTGAGCTGAATCGGCTCCAGCTGCGCGTCCAGCTCCAGCAGGCTGAAGCCCGCCGTGTCCAGCACCCGCAGCCCGCCGCCCATGAGCAGCTCGGCGTGGCGGGTGGTGTTCTTGCCCCGCTGGATTTTCTCGCTCAGCTCGCCGGTCTCCAGGGGCCGGTTCAGCAGGCGGCTGAGGATGGTGCTCTTGCCCACGCCGGACTGCCCCGTCAGGCAGCACAGGCGGCCCCGCATGGCCTCCCGCACCTGCTCCAGCCCCTCGCCGCTCCGGGCGGAGGCCGCCAGCACGGGCACCTCGGCGCCGGCGTACTGCCGCGCCAGGCGCTCCGCCAGCGTCCCGTCCAGCTCGCACTTGTTCACCACCAGCAGCAGCGCCATGCCCTGCTGCCGGGCGCGCACCATCATCCGGTCCACCAGCAGCAGATCCGGCTCCGGCGACGGCGCCACCACGATCACCAGCAGCTCCACGTTCGCCACCGGGGGCCGCAGGCACACGCTCCGCCGGGGCAGAATCTCCTCCAGCCAGCCGTGCTCCTCGCCCTCCCCGGGGGTGAACAGCACCTCGTCCCCCACCAGGGGGCTGATGTGCTGATGCCTGAATTTCTTTTTGCAGCGCAGGGTGTAGACGGTGCCGTCCTCCCCTGCCACCGTGTAGAAGCCGCCCATCCCCCGCAGGAGCGTTCCGCGGCTCATGCCCTGTTCCGTATCGCTTTCCTCCCCGTCATTCCATGGTCACCGTCGCCTGATAGGCGAACCGGTCTCCGAAGTACACCTTGTAGGTGTAGGTGCCCGGCAGCTGCGCGGTCAGGGTGATGTCCACCTGCCTCGGGGCGTCGGGGGCGAAGTCGGCCTGATAGACGCTCGTCTCCGCACCGTTCTCGCTCAGCAGCACGCGGACGTTCAGCGTCGCGTCGCTCTCGGGCAGCTGCAGCGTCACCTGCGCCGAGCGCGTCATGCCCGGCACCTGATAGACCGTCAGGGTCACGGCGGTGCCCTGAATCACCTGGCTGCCGCTCGCGGGGGACTGGGCCGCCACCACGCCGTGCAGGGACGCGTCCTCCGTGGTCACGAACTGCACCGTGTCCGACACGGTCAGCCCGCTGCCCAGCAGCAGCGCCCGGGCGTCGCTCAGCGACCTGCTCTCCACGCCGGGCACGTTCACCAGCCCGCCGGAGACCGTGACCTGAATGATGTCCCCCGCCTTGCACTGGCTGCCGGCCTCGGGCACCTGGGACAGGATGAAGCCCGCCTGCACGTCGCTGGACACCACGTACTCCACCACCGTCAGCGTCAGGCCGAAGCTCTGGGCGGTGGTGATGGCGTCGGTGTGGGTCTGGCCCACCACCTTGGGCACCGTCAGGCTGGCGGGGCCCTTCGACACGGTGACGACCACCGAGTCGCCCTTGCGAAGCATGGTGCCCTCGCTGGGGGACTGCATGATGACCGTGCCCGCCGAGATGGTGGGGTGGTTGATCTCCACCACCTCCATGTGCAGCCCGTTCAGGGTGGCGGCGCGCTCGGCCTTCGCCAGCTCCATGTTTTCCAGGTCGGGAACGGTGGCGGTGTTCACCACCTTCTCGTAGATGCTGATGCCGCCGATGTACAGGCCGTAGGCCACCAGCGCCGTCACCAGCGCCGTGGCGGCCCACCACAGCACCCGGGCCCTTGTCACGGGCTTCCGGCGCCGCACGCGGAAGCCCGGCACCTCCGGGCTCCGGGGCTGGGGCGCGGGGGCCGGCTCGGGCACGGGGAAGTCGTCCTTCCCGGCGATGCGGGGCTGCATCTCGCTGACGCGGCCCTCCAGCGCCTTGCGCAGCTCCAGCGCCATGTCGCGGGCGCTCTGGTAGCGGTGGCGCGGATCCTTCGCCATGGCCATCATGACCACATGGCG
Organism: Clostridia bacterium; assembly: GCA_016295665.1. Taxonomy (GTDB): domain Bacteria; phylum Bacillota; class Clostridia; order Christensenellales; family Aristaeellaceae; genus HGM11604. The sequence goes on along the minus strand of JAEDKS010000003.1, from coordinate 12,398 downwards.
GAGCGCCACCGGCACCTCCGGGGCGTACTTCTCGATGGGCTCCGGCTGGGCATGCAGGTGCTGCATGGCGATGGCCACCTGGGTCTCGCCGTCAAAGGGCACCCGGCCCGTGAGCATCTCGTACATCACCACGCCCACGGAGTAGATGTCGCTGGTGGCGCCCACCTTCATGCCGCTGGCCTGCTCCGGGCTGTAGTAGTACACCGTGCCCATGACGCTGTCGTCCCGGGTCAGGGTGTAGCTGTTGGCGATGCGGGCGATGCCGAAATCCGCCACCTTAATATGTCCGTCCGCCGCCACCAGAATGTTCTGGGGCTTGATGTCCCGGTGCACGATGCCGTTCTCATGGGCATGCTGCAGCGCCGAGAGGATGCGGATGGTGATCTGCGCCGCCGTGGTGGGGTTCAGGCGGCCCTTCTCCTGGATGAGCTGCTTGAGGGTGATGCCCTGCACATACTCCATGACCAGATAGCGGTTGCTGCCGTCCATGCCCACGTCCAGCAGGTTGACGATGTTGTGGTGGGTCATCTTGGAGGCGGCCTCCGCCTCCCGCTGGAACCGGGACACATAGTCCATGTCCTGGCTGAGCTCGGGCTTGAGCACCTTGATGGCGACGCTGTGCCCCGTGTTCTGGTCGATGGCCCGGTAGACGATCGCCATGCCGCCCTCACCGATCTTCTCCACCAGATGGTACCGGCCCGCAAGGATTTTCCCGCTCATTGCGCGCCCTCCCTGTCATAGACGAGGACGAAGCTCACGTTGTCGTGTCCGCCGGCGTCCAGCGCGGCCTGCAGCAGCAGGTCGGCGGCCTCCTCCTGGGGGTGGCTCCGGAGCAGCTCCTCCATGCGGGCGTCCGGCACCATGCCGTGCAGCCCGTCGGAGCAGATCAGCCACAGGTCGCCCTTCCTGCGGGGCTCCATGATGCAGTCCACGTCCACGCCGCTCTCGGTGCCGATGGCCCGGGTGATGACGTTGCGCATGGGGTGGTTCGCCGCCTGCTCGCTGGTCAGGACACCGGCCCGCACCATCTCCATGACCATGGAGTGGTCGTCGGTCACCTGCCGGAGGTGGCCCTCCCGCAGGAGGTACACGCGGCTGTCGCCCACGTGCGCGATGAAGGCGCCCTCCCGGCCCAGCCAGATCACCGACAGGGTGGTGCCCATGCCCTGGGGGCCCTCCTCCTGGGCGCGGAGAAACAGGCGGCGGTTCACCGCCTTCACCGCCCTCGTCAGCGCCGCCATCTCGGGCTCCTGCCCCTCCAGCTGCGCCACCAGCGTATCCCGGGTGAAGGCCGAGGCGATCTCGCCGCCCTGATGCCCGCCCATGCCGTCCGCCACGCCGCAGAGGGTGCCCGCATGGATGACCGCGTCCTGATTGCTGGCGCGCACCCGACCGATGTCCGTGCGCACCGTCACCGTGATGGGCTCCCGGCTGGCTTCCTCCGCCCGGGCCGCCTCGACCAGCTTCTCGGACACCTGGGCCTCGGTGGGGCTGGTCACGGGCGCCTGAGCCGTCTCCTGCGGCGCGCTGTCCTGCTTTCCGTCGCCGCCCCGGGCATAGTCCCGGATGCGCTCCCTGCTCTCACGGTTGAACCGAAAACGATGATTCATGCCTTCCTCACTCCCTTGCATGGCGCCGCGCCGCGGAGCCGTCAGCCTTCCCGGCCCTGCGCCTGCTGCAGCGTCTTGCGGCGCAGCTGCCCGCAGGCCCCTTCAATATCGTCGCCCATCTCCCGGCGGCGGGTGACGGAGATGTGCCGGTCCTCCAGCGTGCGCATGAAGCGCCGCACCGTGTCCTCGGTCACGCCCTGCAGCCCCCGCTCCTCCACCACGTTCAGCGGTATCAGGTTCACATGGCACTGCATGCCCCGCAATCTCCCCGCCAGCTCAATGGCGTGCTTTTCCTCACAGTTGACGCCGCCCACCAGCGCGTACTCGAAAACCACCCGGCGGCCGGTCTTTTCAATATAGTTTCGACATGCCGCCAGCAATTCCTCCATGGGGTACACCTTTGCCACGGGCATGGTCATCCTTCGGATTTCGTCGTTGGGCGCGTGGAGGGACACGCTCAGCGTCACCGGCAGGTTCTCCTCCGCCAGGTCGTACATCCGCGGCACCAGCCCGCAGGTGGACAGGGACACGTTCCGCAGCCCGATGTTCACCCCGTCCTCCTCCCGCAGCAGGCGCAGGAAGCGCATCACGTTATCGTAGTTGTCCAGCGGCTCACCGCTGCCCATCAGCACGATGTTGTGCACCCGGTCGCGGCCCGCCAGGTAGCGGTTGGCACACAGCACCTCCCCCAGCATCTCCCCCGCCGTCAGGCTGCGGACGCAGCCGTCCAGGGTGGAGGCGCAGAAGGTGCAGCCCATCCGGCAGCCCACCTGCGTGGAGATGCACAGGGTATAGCCGTGGTGGTAGTGCATCAGCACCCCCTCCACGCAGTTGCCGTCCCGCAGGCCGAACAGGAACTTCACCGTGTCGTCCAGCTGCGAGCGGCGCTCCTGCACCATTTGCACGGGCTGCGCCACCGCCTCCGCCTTCAGCTTCTCCCGCAGGGACAGGGGCAGGTTGGTCATGCCGTCGAAGTCCGCGCCCTGATGAATCCAGCGGAAGATCTGCTTCCCGCGAAAGGCGGGCAGCCCCGAGGAGGCGCACCAGGCCTGCAGCTCCTGCGGGGTCATCCCGGTCAGCTCGGTCATACGCGCTTCCTCCGCAGCCGGGCGATGTAGAAGCCGCCCACGCCGTCCCGGTGCGGCATCAGCTGCAGCCCCACATCCTCATGGGCGCGGAACCGCTCCGGGATGCTCTCCGGCAGCCTCTCCAGCACGAACTCCGGATGACGCGTAAGGAACGCGGCGATCTGCCGCTCGTTCTCGTCCCGGAGCACCGAGCAGGTGGAGTACACCAGCACGCCGCCCTTCTTCACATACGCGCAGACCGTGTCCAGCAATCCGCGCTGGGTTTCGCACAGCTCCCGGACGCTGTCCTCCGTCACGCGGTACTTCACGTCGGGCTTGTCCGCCATGTCGCCCGTGCCGGAGCAGGGCGCGTCCAGTAGCACCGCGTCCATGGTCTCCACCAGATCCTCGCGCATCTTCAGCGCGTCGCGCATCATGGGGCGCACGTTCTCCAGCTGAAGCCGCCGCGCCTGCGCCTCCACCAGATCCGCCCGGTGGGCATGGACATCCCACGCCTGCACCCGGCCCGTGCCGCCCATCAGTTCCGCCAGGTAGCAGGTCTTGCCGCCCGGCGCCGCGCAGCAGTCCAGAATCGTCATGCCGCGCCGGGGCTCCAGCGCCATGCAGGCCATCATGCTGCTCTCGCCCTCGATGGAATAGTTGCCCCGGGCGAAGTCGATGTCCAGCGCGATGTCCGCCGCGCCCCGCACCCGCCAGGCATGGGGCACCGCGCCCCGCTCGTGCTGCCACACCTTCTTCTGCAGCAGCGCCTCGAAGGCCTCGTCGTCCAGCCTGGTCAGGTTGGGCCGCAGGGTGATGAAGGAGGCCTCCCGGTGGCCCTGCATCAGGCCCACCGCCGTCTCCCGGCCCCAGTCGTCCAGCAGGCGCTCCACCAGCCACGCCGGCACGGAGTAGCGGATGGACAGCGCCCGCACGGGCTCCGCCGCCTCGTCGGGCCACTGCAGCGCGTCCTTCTGGCGGATCAGGTTCCGCAGGATGCCGTTGCACACCCCCGCCAGCCCCTCCATGCCCAGCTCCTTGCACAGGTTCACGCTCGTGTTGGTGGCGGCGCTCTCCGGAATGCGATCCTCCAGCAGAATCTGGCACGCGCCCAGCCGCAGGATGTTCCGCAGCTTGATGTCCGTGTCGGGCTTCGCCATGACCTGCCCGATGGCATAGTCCAGCCACAGCAGGTGCTCCAGCGTGTCATACACCAGCCGGGACACCAGGCGGCGATCCTCCGGGGACAATCCGCAGCCCCGCAGCTTCTCATCCAGCGCCAGGGAGGCGTACGCGCCGTTCTCCGTCACCAGCCGGATGATCTCCAGCGCCAGGCGGCGGGCCGGCATGCCGTCCGTGGGAACCGCGGGGCGGTTTCCGGGGCGTTTTGCCGGAAAACGGTTCGGTTTTCCCACTCCGACGCCACTTTGATGCTCATGATCGCGCCTGAACGCAGGCTTTTCCCCACGGAAAGGCTTGCCCTCGCCGCGATTTTGGGCGCTGTCCCCACTTCGGGGGCCCTCCGGACGCCCGGCGAGGCTCCGATGGGGTCTGTCTCCCACCGGCTTCCCACCGGCGGTGGGTTTTCCCCACGGTTTTGCCCCGTTGTTCCCACGATAGGGCCTGTGCTCTCCGTCATTTCTCCTGTTTTGGGGCTTATCTCCCACTCTTTTCCCACTCGGGATGCGTTTTTCGTCACTCATTCTGTTCCTCTTTCAGCACTGTCCCCACCGCCATCGGGTGTCCGCGCAGATAGTCCTTCGGATCCATGGGCTTGCCGCCGGGCGCCTGCAGCTGCAGCACCCGCACCGCGCCGCTGCCGCAGGCGATGACGAGCCCCTGCTTCGGGTCGGCGCACAGCAGCTCACCGGGCTGCCCCGCGCCCTCCGCCACCTGAACCCGGTGCAGCTTCAGCCGACCGCCCTGCAGGGCGGTGGAGGCGCCGGGCCACGGGTTCAGGCCGTGCACCTGGTTCGCGATGTCGCGGGCGTCCCGCGTCCAGTCGATGATGCCCATGGCCTTGTCCAGCATGGGGTCGTAGGTCATTTGCGCCTCGTCCTGGGGAACGCGGCGGAGCGTGCCCGCCTCCAGCGCCGCAAGGGTGTCCATCAGCAGCGGCGCGCCCAGCAGGCTCAGGCGCTCCGTCAGCTCACCGGCGGTCTCGCCCTCCCGGATGGGGGTCTCGACCTTCAGCAGCATGTCGCCGGTGTCCACGCCCCGCGCCATCATCATGGTGGTGACGCCTGCCACCCGATCCCCCTGCAGAATGGCCCAGTTGATGGGGGCGCTGCCCCGGTGCCGGGGCAGGAGCGAGGCGTGCACGTTGATGCAGCCCAGACGGGGGATGTCCAGCAGCCGCTGGCTCAGAATCTGCCCGAAGGCGGCGGTGACGCACAGGTCGGGGGCCAGGGCCTCCAGCACGCCCACGCTCTCCCGGCGGATGCGCTCGGGCTGATAGACCGGGATGCCCAGCTTCTCCGCCAGCACCTTCACCGGCGGCGGGGTCAGCCGGTTGCCCCGGCCCCTGGGCTTGTCGGGCTGGGTGAACACGGCGACCACCTCATGGCCCCCGTCCACCAGCGCCTGCAGGCAGGGCACCGCAAACTCCGGCGTGCCCATGAACACGATCCTCAACGCTCGTCGTCCTCCTCGCCTTCCACGTCGTCCTCGGGGATGTGGCCCTCGATCTCCTCCTCGGACAGCTCGCGTTCCATCACGTCGATGTACAGCGTGCCGTCCAGATGATCCAGCTCATGGCACACGGCGCGGGCAAAGAAGCCCTCGGCCTCCATCTCGAAGGGGACGCCCCTGCGATCCTGGGCGCGCACCTTCACGCGCATGGGCCGGGTAACCACGCCCTGACGGCCCGGCAGGCTCAGGCAGCCCTCCCGGCCGCACTGGATCTCCTCGGAGCGCTCGATGATCTCCGGGTTCACCAGCTCCACCAGCCCGTCGCCCACGTCGATGACCACCACCCGCCGCAGAATGCCCACCTGCGGCGCCGCCAGGCCCACGCCCTCGGCCTTGTACATGGTGTCCGCCATGTCGTGCAGCAGCACGTTCAGGCGCAGATCAAACTTCTCCTGCTTCTTGCAGACCTTGCGCAGGGCATCGTCGCCCAGCTTCACAATCTTCCGAATTGCCATTGTATCCTGCTCCTTCTCACGCGATATCCGGCCCCACGCGTCACATCATGGTGGTCGGGTTGTACTCAAACCAGGTCTCCACCCGGGGTGCCGCCTCCCGGGCCAACTCCGAAAGGGCGGCGGCGAACGCCTCGGTCTCGGGATGCACCAGCAGCTTGAACATCACATGCCACCGGGTCTTGCCCCGGAGCATGGCGACGGAGGGCTGATCCAGCCGCATCATCAGCGTTCGCTTCTTCCACGCGGGGTGCGCCGCCAGCAGCGCCTGACACCGCTCGTGCAGCGCCCGGGCGTGCTGCTGCGCCGCCAGCGGCGAGTCGGACTCCACCAGCAGCCGCGCCAGCACCGTGAAGGGCGGGTACAGCCCGCTGCGGCGCCGGGCGAACTCCTGCTCAAAGAAGCTGCGGTAGTCCTGGGCGGCGGCGGCGAGGATCGTCTCGTCCTCCGGCTTGTAGGTCTGGATGACCACATGCCCCGGCAGCTCGCCCCGGCCCGCCCGGCCCGCCACCTGGGTCAGCAGCTGGAACGTGCGCTCCCGGGCGCGGTAGTCGGGCAGGTTCAGCGTCATGTCCGCCGCCACCACGCCCACCAGCGTCACCCGGGGAAAGTCCAGCCCCTTGGCGATCATCTGCGTGCCCACCAGCAGCCGCGCCTGCCCGGAGCGGAACTGATCCAGCAGCCGGGCGTGCCCGTCCTTGCCGGAGGTGGTGTCGTTGTCCATGCGCACCACCGTCTCCCCGGGGAACAGCTTCTTCAGCTCCTCCTCCACCTTCTGGGTGCCCGCGCCGAAGAAGCGGATGTAGCGGCTGGCGCACTTGGGACAGGTCTCGGGGGTGGGCTCCGCGTGACCGCAGTAGTGGCAGTGCAGCTTGCCGTCCCCGCCCGCCAGATGGTAGGTCAGGGCCACGTCGCAGTTGGGGCACTTCATGACGTGCCCGCAGCTGCGGCAGCTGACGAAGGAATGGTAGCCCCGCCGGTTCATGAGCAGCATGGCCTGCTGCCCCTGCGCCACGCAGTCCCGCAGCCGCGCCATCAGCGCGCCGGAGAACACGGAGCGGTTGCCCTGCTCCAGCTCCCGGCGCATATCGACCACCTCCACCTCCGGCAGGGGGCGGTTCAGCACCCGGTGGGGCATCTCCAGCAGCGTGTAGTCCCCGCGCCGCGCCCGGGCGAAGGACAGGATGCTGGGCGTCGCGGAGGCCAGCAGCAGCGTGGCGCCCTCCCGCTCGCACCGCCAGGCAGCCACGTCCCGGGCGTCGTAGCGGGGGTGGCGGTCGCTCAGGTAGGTGGTCTCGTGCTCCTCGTCCACCACGATCAGCCCCAGCCGCTCCGCCGGCGCGAACACCGCCGACCGGGCGCCGATGACCACCCGGGCATCGCCCCGGCGGATGCGGCGCCACTCATCGAAGCGCTCCCCTGCGGACAGCCGGGAGTGGATCACCGCTGCCACCGCGCCGAACCGCGCCCGGAACCAGCGCACCATCTGCGGGGTCAGGGCGATCTCCGGCACGAGGATCATGGCGCTGCGGCCCATCTCCAGCGTGCTGCGCACCAGGCGGATGAACACCTCGGTCTTGCCGCTGCCCGTCACGCCGTGGAGCAGGAAGCGGCCCTCGCCCCGCTGGAGGGAGGGCGCCATGACCTCCAGCACCTCCCGCTGGGAGGGGGTCAGCGGCGGATCCTCCACGGGCTCCACGGGGTCGCTGCCGCCGGGCTGGCGCAGCACCTCCTCCTGCCACAGGCGGATCAGCCCCGCCTCCGCCAGCTGCCGCAGGGGCTCCAGCGGCTCCCGCACCACCAGGCGCATCTCGCCCACCGGGTGCTTCTCGCCGTCCCGCAGCAGCTGCAGCAGCATGCGCTTCTTCTGGCTGCGGCCCAGCTGCCCCATGGCCTCCTCCACCTGCCCGGTGGGGATCGCCAGACGGCACACGGGCTGCTGCTTCACCTGCACCCGCCCGCCCCGCATCTCCGCCGGGAGCATCAGCCGCAGGGTCTCCGCCAGCGGGCAGTGGGATTCCTCCGCCATCTGCCGGGCCAGGTCGATCAGGCAGGGCAGAATCGCCGGGTAGTCCTCCAGCGGCGCGGTCACGGGGCGCACCTTCTCCGGGGGCAGGTCGCAGCGCTCATCCAGCGCGATGACCACGCCCTCCTTGCTCCGGAAGCCAAAGGGCACCTCCACCCGCTGACCCACCGAGAGCGCCATGCCCTCCGGCACCGCGTAGGTAAAGGTGTGCGCCACGTTCTCGTGCACGATGTCCACAATGACCTGCGCGTACATGCCGCCTCACCTCCCCTTCCGTCTCCGCGGCCCTCAAGTGACAGTAAGCCATTGTTCATTATACCGTTTTCATGAAGGAAACGCAAGAGCACAGGCCCCGCTTCCCGGAAATGTTTCTTCCGCCCGGCGCAGGAAAACCGCCGCCCCGCACAGGGCAGCGGTTTTCCTCACAGAACGTCCAGCAGCGCCAGGGGCTCCCGCAGCAGCAGCCTCGCGCCGCTGTCCAGCAGCTCCCTCTCCTCCCGGAAGCCCCACAGCACCCCCACCGGGAACATCCCGGCGCGGCAGGCCGTCTCCATGTCCACGGAGGTGTCGCCCAGGTACAGGCATTCCTCCGCCTTCACCCCCAGCTCGTCCAGAATCGCTCTGGCGCCCGCCGGGTCGGGCTTCACCGGCACGCCCTCCTGCTGGCCCCGGATGACCGCCCAGTCCACCTCCGGGAAGAAGAAGCGCACCACGTTCACCGTGTCCGCGTGGGGCTTGTTGCTCAGCACGCACAGCCGCAGCCCCCGCGCCTGCAGCGCGGCAAGCAGCGCCGGGATGCCGTCGTAGGGCCGGGTTTTGACCCGGGTGTGGCGCTCGTAGTAGTGCTGGTACTCCGAGAGCACCTGCGCCTGCAGCTCCTGACGCGCCCCCACCGCCCGCTCCGCCAGCTTCCGGGCGCCGTTGCCCACCAGGTAGCGGTAGGCGTCCACCGGGTACTCCGGCAGCCCGTTCAGGCGCAGGGCGCGGTTCATGGCGTCCGCGATGTCGTCGAGGGTGTTGGTCAGGGTGCCGTCCAGATCGAAAATAACCGCCTTGTACATTTTTTCCGCCTCTCTGTGCATGGTTTTCTCCGCTTCGGGCCACACTCTGCCTGAAGGAAAGGAAGTGTGTGCCCATGAGTATGCGCAACTGGTTCCGTGAGCCCGACAGGCGCCGCGCAGGGGGCGCGGAGAAGCCGCCCATGCGGGTCAAAATCAAGCCGAAGGGCCGGGCGCAGGTGGAGCGCCGGCAGCTTCTGGCAGGCATCGGCGGGCTGTGCGCGCTGGCGCTGCTGCTGGTGGTGGCGCTGACCCCCGCGCCCACCGCCGGGGACATCTCCCCCGCCGCCGAGGCCGACGCAGGCAACAGCATCACCCTGCAGCGGGACTGCGTGCTGCTGCAGCACATGGTATTCGCCCCCTGCGGACACGAGATCACCCGCCGGGAGGCCCTGCCCCAGGAGCTGGCGGGCAAGACCCGCACGGAGCTGGAGGGCTGGTACGACCTGTGGCGCGTGACCACCTTCGCCTCCGACGAGGTCGCCATGGAGCGGACGCTGGACATGTACTGCCCGGAGCATCTGGTGCTCATGCCCGACGAGGGCGGGCTGCTCTGCGTGTGGCAGAACACCTACGGGGACGCGCTGTCCCTGCGGCGGGAGCTGGGCATCCCCGTGGGTGACTTCCCGGATGACACCCAGGCGCTGCTCCGCGCCGGGCTCGGCTTCGACACCGAGGAGGCGCTGCTCGCCTGGCTGGAGAACGCCGAGAGCTGAGCGCCCTTACAGCGCCATGATCCTTTCCGCCGTCTCCTCCAGCAGGCCCAGGTCCCACAGCAGGCTGCTGGTCAGGTACTTGTCCCGGATGTCGCGGCTGCCCAGCAGGGCATCCCGCACGTCCTCCGGGGACAGGTGCAGGTCGGCGGGGGTCATGGGCATGCCCGCCCGGCGCATCAGGGCCGCGATCTCATCCCGGGGCGGCAGCTCCTCGCGGATGATGGCGCGGATGTCCTGCCAGTGCGCCTCGATGATCTGAAGGCGTGACGCGTGGCGACCGGGGTCATTCTTGCCGGCGCGCTCCTCCAGCGCCAGCAGCTCCGGCGCGATGGGCCCGAAGATGCGCTCGACCCGCGCCCGCCACGCTTCCCCGGAGAAGTCCGCCATGGCCCGGCGGGCTTTTTCCACGTCCGGCGCCTCCTGGTTCAGCACGTTCTCGTAAATCCACAGCGTCAGCAGGGTGCCCACGCCCACCTGAATGCCGTGCAGATCGCCCGGGGTGCCCCGCTGCAGGCTCTGCATCTCCCACAGGTGGCTGAAGTAGTGCTCCAGCCCGCTGGCGGGGCGGCTGATCTGCGCGAAGGCCATCGCCACGCCGGAGAGGATCAGCCCCTCCGTCACCGCGCACAGCGCCTCGTCCTCCCGGCGCATCAGGCCGTCCGCGTGCTGCACGACGCGCCGCAGGCTCGCCCGCACCAGTCCGGCGATCTCCTCGCAGTAGGGGTCGCCGTACACCAGATGGCTGATGCGCCACTCGCACACCGACACGTACTTCGCCAGCATGTCCCCCAGTCCCGCCTGGAGCATGATGTCCGGGGCCGTCGCCAGAATCGCCGTGTCCGCGATGATGACCTGCGGGCAGGCGTTGTACAGGCTCACCTTCACCCGGTTCTGGATCATGGAGGAGGAGTTGGAGGCGTAGCCGTCCATGCTCGGCGCGGTGCAGACCACCATGCTCGGCTTTCCCGCCGCGTGGGCCGCCACCTTGCAGCAGTCGTTGATGACACCGCTGCCCACCGCCAGCAGCACATCGCGCCCGGGGTCCATCGCCATGGTCAGGCTGCCCACCGCCCGCTCGTCGGGCTCGATGCGGCCCGGGAAGGGGAACACGAAGGTGCGGTACGCGATGCCCGCCGCCCGCAGCACCCGCTCCACCGCCTCGCCGGCGGCCCGGCGGGTGTTCATGTCCATGACCACCAGGGGGCGCTTCACGCCGATCATCGCCATGCCCTCCGGCAGCTTTTCCAGCACGCCCCGGCCCACCTTCAGGTACCGCAGCCCGCAGGTGTGGGTCTTGCCGCAGGCGCAGGCGATGCCCTCCCCGCGCAGAATCTCCTCCAGCGACATTTCGCTCAGATGCTTCTCCATGGCGTTCTCCTCCGTATGCGCTCGTTTCCCGGCTTCCCGCCGCGCCAACATGATAGCACGCCCGCCCGATGAAGTCAACGCAAAATCCATTGACGACGCCCGTCGTATCTGCTATCATCATGACAGCACCAGGACTAAACGGAGGATGAGCATCATGGGCATCACGAAGAATCACCAATCGGAGGGCACCCTGCGCCGCATGGCGGAGGCCGCCTTCCCGGGGCGCGGCGTCGTCTCCATCCGGGAGCTGACCGAGGGGCTGTGCAACGCCGCCTACCTGCTGGAGCTGACGGACGGCACCCGCACCGTGCTGAAGATCGCCGCGGCGGACGGGCAGGGGCTGCTGCGCAACGAGGAGGGCATGATGCGGGCGGAGGTCGATGCGCTGGAAAGGGTGCGGGGGCTGGGCGATGTGCCCGTGCCCGCCGTCTATGCCCACGACTTCAGCCGCACCCGCTGCTCCGGGGCGTACTTCTTCATGGAGGCGCTGCCGGGGGCAAGCATGTTCAGTCAGCGGGACAGCCTGCCGGAAGCCACCCGGGAGGCGCTGCACCGGGCGCTGGGGCGCATGGAGCGGCGCGTCGGCAGCCTGACCGGGGAGCGCTTCGGGCTGCTGGGCGGTCAGGCGCGGTATGACACGCTTCTGGACTTCTTCCGCGCCCTGATGGACAACGTGCTGCTGGACGCCGAGGAGAAATCGGTGGATCTGTGCTACCCCTACGACGACTTCCGCGCCGCGCTGGAGCGGGACGCGGACTGCTTCCGGGAGGTGACGGTGCCGCGTCTGGTGCACTGGGACCTGTGGGAGGGGAACATCTTCGTGCAGGATGGCGTGATCACCGGGCTCATCGACTGGGAGCGGGCCATGTGGGGTGAGCCGTTCATGGACGACCGCTTCCGCCGCCACAACCGCACCTCCGCCTTCCTGGAGGGCTACGGGCAGACCGCCTTCTCCCGGGAGGAGATGCGGCGCATCCTGTGGTACGACGTGTTCCTGTACCTGACCATGATGACCGAGGGCAGCTTCCGGCAGTACCCGGACGACAGCCAGTACCGCTGGGTCAGGCCGCTGATGCTCTCCTCCCGGGAGGAGCTGGATCGCACGCGCTGACGGCATACCACATTAGAATTGCATGAGAAGGCAGGATGTGGGCCCCGGAGCGCGAAATCATCCTGCGGTACCGGGGGAAAGCCGGGTACCGGGGAGGTTATCACATGCTGAAGAAAAAGAGTTGGTGGGTGGCGCTGGCGGTGCTGGTGGTGCTCCTTGCCGCGGGCGCGGCGGTGCTGCTGACCCGGCGCGCCCCCTCGCCGCAGGCGGCGGTGTTCACAAGCGCTGTGCTGCCGCTGGAGGAGGACTGCTACAACATGATGTCCCGGACGCTGACCCGGAGCGATCCGGAGGGCGTG
>JAEDKS010000130.1 GCA_016295665.1 Clostridia bacterium | reverse complement strand
CCAGATGAGCGAAGCCTTCGTCCCCCTCCTGCGCACCTTTGAGGACACCACCGCGGGCAGCGAGCTGCTGAGCCGCTACATCGCGGGCGACATCGGCACCGATGCCTTCCTGACGCAGCTGGAGCGCGTGCTGCGGATGCAGGAGGAGGAGGACCGGTAGACAGTTCCCCAAGCGCAAAAGGCCGGTGAGCAATCCCGGCCTTTTGTGCTGCCTTCCCCCGCTACTGGTGCGCCCTGCGCCACTCGCCGGGCGTGACGCCGGTGATCTGCTTGAAGCGGCGGATGAAGCTGTTCAGGTTGTAGTAGCCGATGGATTCCGACACGATCTGCAGGGGCATGTTGGTGGTCTCCAGCAGGGAGCAGGCCTTGCGGATGCGCAGCGCCGCCACATAGCTGGTGAGGGTGTCGCCGGTCTGCTGCTTGAAGTACTGGCTCAGGTAGGAGCTGGACAGCCCCAGCTTGTCCGCCGCGTCCTGTAGGGAGAAGTTGCAGTCGTCGTAGTTCTCCGCCACATAGGCGTAGATGCGCCCCAGCAGCTCGGATACGCTCTGCTGCTCCTCCTGGGCCTCGTCGGGGCGCTCGGGCTCTGGCTGGAGCATGTGCTGCACGAAGGACAGATAGTCGTCCACCGTGCGCAGGTAGTTGATGGCGAACAGGTCGTCCGCCCGCACGGGGCAGGCGGCGCTGGAGATGAGCAGCTGCACCGCGGAGTTGCAGTAGCTCTTGGCGAGCAGCGAGGGCACCTTCTGGGCCACAAGGGTGTCGATGAAGCGGCGGATGCTCTCCAGCTGCTGGGCCGGGGACTGCCCGGGCAGGTCGCGCAGCTCGGACAGGTAGTCCGTCTGGCTGTCAAGGGTGTGGTTCAGCTCCCGGTAGGCGATGAGCTGATGGCGGCCCCGGGTGAAGTACTCCCGCACGGCCTGGGTCGCCTCGAAGCAGGCGGCGGAGATGTGCCCGATGTCCTGATAGCATTCGCTCATGCCGATGGTGAAGGACAGGCCGTACTCCTGGGCGCACACCTCCAGCAGGCGGCGGCAGCGTGCGGTCAGCTCCGCCTCGGCGCCCTGCTCCAGCCCCACCAGACACACGATCATGGACGGCTCGAACAGGTCGCGGAAGCGGCAGGGGAAGTCGCTGCCCAGCGTCTGCTCCAGCGCGGCGGACAGCTTCGGGCGGGGCACCTCCTCCTCCTGACCGAAGTAGCGCAGCATCAGCACCTGATAGCAGGGCTTGTCGAAGGTCATGTCCAGCGCCCGGGCCTCCTGGTTGTAGCGCTCGAAGGAGGAGAACTTGCCCTTGAGCAGGGAGAACAGCAGCGCGTCCTTCAGCGCCTGCCCGTCCGGGGAGCACATGAGCTGGGAGCGCATCCGCTCGTTCTGCTTCGACAGGGAGTCCACCACGTCCCGCAGGGATTCCAGCTCATCCCCGTGGGGGGAGCCGCCCAGCGCCAGCGTCAGCTCCTGCAGGGGCCTGTAGCTGACCTTCATGGCGTAGTGAATGAGCAGCGCCCCCAGCGCAAGGAGCACCAGCATGAACACCAGCACCACCACCTGGGCCCGGTGAATGGGCTCCAGATAGATGCTCTCGGGCAGCAGGAAGGTGTAGCTCCAGTCCAGCACGGAGGAGGGCTGCCGCAGCACCAGATACCGGGTGCCGTCCAGGCGGAGCGAATCGCCGGTGACGGGCGCGTCCAGCGGCAGGGTGGAGGCGATGAGCCGCCCCTGCCCATCCCAGATGGCGCCCTGCTGTCCAAGCGCGTCCTCCGGGGCGAGCCGGGAGAGGAAGTGGGCCTCCTCCACGAAGTACATCTGCACCGCGTCCCGCAGCCGGGAGAACACGGAGGGCCGGTTGATGAACACGATGTAGCGCGTGCCACCGTTGCCGGAGGACGCGGGCCAGACGACGCGCTGCAGCTGGGTGTCGTAGCCCGCCAGCACCTCGGGCCAGTCGTCGAAGGCGTAGATGCTGTCGAAGAACAGGCGCTTGCTGTACACGGCGGTGGAGGTGTACACGGATTCGCTGTCCCGCTCCACCAGCGCGATCTCCGCGATAAAGGTGGAGGGCGCCAGCAGGTTCTTGAACTCGTTGACCAGGCGCAGGTCGCGCATGGGGCTGTTCTCGCTCAGGTAGTAGGAAAGGAAGTTCTCGTTGACGCTGGAGATCTGGTAGTCGATGGTGTAGATCTGCTGCAGCTCGCTGTCCAGCTGCTGCACGGTCTGTCCGAGGCGGCTGCGCTGCGTGTCGAGCAGGCTCTCCTTCAGCTGGACAATAAAGAAGAACTGCGAAAAGAGCACCAGCGCCAGCACCGCCGCCAGCAGCAGCGCCACGTAGGGAATCAGATAGCGATAGTAGGTCTTGGAACGCTGTGGCATCCGCCGCATCACCTCCCGGCCGTAAAAAACGATCCATTTCTGCTTTTTGTGACTTCCATTATACCACAGCTTCCCGTTTTTGTGCACCATTCCCCCGGTTCCCTGAAAAAATGAATATGCCGCCGGGGTTCATCTACATTTTTTTAGTACCCGCTTTTTGGTGTGTACATGGCACAAACGGAAAATTGCAGACCGGATTGGACACGAATCATGCTTCTTGCGGATTGCGCCGCCCCCGCTTTTGTGGGACAATGGACGCAGGAAAGAAGCCCCGTGGGGCGAGGGACGAGGCCGGCAGCGCAGCCGGCGAAACATGGAGCGTGAAGGAGGCATCCGCGTGAAACGGAACGCGCTGCTGGTGCTGCTGCTGATTCTGCTGGGGCTGGCGCTGCCTGCGATGGCAGAGGACTGGGCCGACTATTTCGCCTACACCACCGAGACCGCCATCGGCTACGACGAGGCCCTGGCGCAGTATGCCGGTCTGCCGGACGCGCCGGAGGGCACCCGGGTGGAGCTGCTGCCGTCCGCCGCCGCGCTGCGGGGCGAGGCGACGCTGACCACGGACGCGGCGGGCGCGGGCGAGGCGCTGCTGCTCACGGGCACGGACAGCGCTGCCGTGTGGCAGGTGGAGGTGCCCTTCACCGGCCTGTATGAGCTGGAAATTACCTATTATAATGAAGGCGGCAACGAGGCGAAGATGCAGCGCCGGCTGCTCATCGACGGGGCGGTGCCCTACGAGGAGGCCAACAACCTGTGCCTGTACCGCCGCTATGTGGAGGAGGGCCCCGTGCGGGTGAACGCCATCGGCGACGAGGTGTGGCCCCGGCAGACGGAGGTCTCCGTGTGGCAGACGGTGCGTGCGGTGGACGGGCAGGGCATCTATGTGGACCCGCTGCGGTTCTACCTGACCGAGGGCACCCATGAGATCACCCTGGAGTACGTGGATCAGCCCCTGACGCTGGGCGTCATGGCCTTTACGTCGCCCAGAACCTACCCGACCTATGAGGAGCTGAAGGCGGTCTATGCCGCGTCGGGCTACGCGCCCGTGTCCGCGGACGTGGAGGTCAAGCTGCAGGCGGAGGACAGCCTGTGGCGCAGCGAGAACGTGGTGCGCCGCGAGAGTGACGCCGACCCCCTGACCGAGCCGCGCTCCGGCGCGCAGCGGGTGCTGAACGTGGTGGGCGGCTGGCGCTGGCGCCTGGGCAACGCGGCGGTGAGCTGGGAGCTGGATGTGCCGGAGACCGGCCTGTACGCCATTCACATGAAGGTGGCGCAGGCGCAGGACCCGGGCATGCCCTCCTACCGGCAGATCATGATCGACGGGGAGATTCCCTTTGACGAGATGCGCCTGTACGCCTTCCCCTACGACGATGAGTGGTACGGTGAGACGCTGCACGACGCCTCCGGCGAACCCTACCAGTTCTACCTGACCGAGGGCAAACACACCCTGACCGCCACGGTGAAGCTGGGCCCCATCGGCGAGATCATGCGCCGCACGGAGGCGGACACCGCCTACCTGGGTGCCGTGGAGCGGGAGATCGTGAAGATCACCGGCACGGAGCCGGACTACCACTACGAGTACGACCTGTACCGCACCATGCCCGGCCTGAGCGAGCAGCTGATCTACCTGGCGGGCCGCCTGACGGAGAGCGCCGACCTGCTGGCCTCCATCTCCAACGAGACCACCTCCATGGAGAACAACTACCGGCAGATCATCGACCAGCTGCTGTTCTTCGCCGAGGACGTGGATCGCATTCCCAAGGCGCTGTCCGACCTGGACAACGCCCAGACCAACCTGGGCACCTACATCGCCTCCATCGAGAAGTGTCCGCTGACGGTGGACTACATCGTCCTGACCTCGCCGGTCAAGCAGGTGCAGGTGCGCACCTCCAACCTGCTGGAGCGGCTGGCGGTGACCTGGGAGAACTTCATCGCCTCCTTCTACAAGGACTACGACAGCGTGGGCATGATCGTGGACGACGAGGGCGAGGCGGGGGAGTACACGGTGCTGAACGTGTGGATCGGGCGCGGCACCGAGTGGGGCGAGATCCTCAAGGAGCTGGCGGACGAGGAGTTCACCCCCCGCACGGGCATCGTCATCAACCTGCACGTGCTGCCCTCGGGCCAGCTGACCACGGGCTCGGTGAACACCATCATGCTGTCCGTGGCCTCCGGCACCGCCCCGGACGTGGCCCTGAGCGTGGAGTACAACCTGCCCGGCGAGTTCGCCTTCCGCGACGCGGTGGTGGATCTGACTCAGTTTGCGGACTTTGACGAGGTGGCCTCCTCCTTCTATGAGGCGAGCCTGGTGCCCTTCACCTATCAGGGCGGCGTGTACGCGCTGCCCGAGACCATGGACTTCACCGTGATGATCTACCGGCAGGACGTGCTCAGCGAGCTGGGCGTATCGCTGCCGGAGACCTGGGACGACCTGTATCAGAAGGTGCTGCCCCGGCTGTACGAGAACAACATGGCCTTCTCCCTGCCGGTGGACACCTCCGTGTCCTCCAACTCGCCGGGCGCGCTGCGGGGCTTCACCATGCTGCTGCTGCAGATGGGCGGCAGCTACTACCGGGACGGCGGCGCCGCCTCCGGGCTGGACACGCCGGAGGCCTACCGCGCCTTCAAGTTCTGGACGGACATGTACGCCAACTACGGCATCGACGCGGAGAGCAACTTCTTCACCCGCATCCGCACGGGCACCATGCCCATCGGCATCGGCAACTTCACCACCTACATGCAGCTGATGACCAGCGCGCCGGAGCTGTACGGGCGGTGGAGCATCGCCCCGGTGCCGGGCACCATCCAGCCGGACGGCACGGTGAACCACACGGTGGGCACCACCGCCTCCACGGCGAACATCATCCTGAGCCAGTCCGAAAAGCAGGACGCGGCCTGGGAGTTCCTCAAGTGGTGGATGAGCGAGGAGACCCAGACCCGCTACGGGCGTGAGCTGGAGGCCATCCTCGGCATGGGCGCCCGCTGGAACACCGCCAACGTGGACGCGTTCTACGCCCTGCCCTGGGACGCCCGGCACGCGCAGGTCATCCGCGCCCAGCTGGAGAGCTCCGAGGAGCAGCTGATCGTGCCCGGCGGCTACTTCACGGGCCGGCACATCATCAACGCCTGGAACCGGGTGGTGGTGAACAACGAGAATGCCCGCGACTCCCTGGAGGAGGCCGTGAAGGACATCAACAAGGAGCTGACCAACAAGCGCCGCGAGTTTGGTCTG
Source organism: Clostridia bacterium (assembly GCA_016295665.1). Lineage (GTDB taxonomy): Bacteria > Bacillota > Clostridia > Christensenellales > Aristaeellaceae > HGM11604. Next base: position 1,218 of record JAEDKS010000130.1, on the reverse strand, counting down.
GAGTGAGGAGAGGAGGAGCCCCATGACGACTGCCGTATCCCGCAAGCGTGCCCAGTCGGGCTTCCATGCCTGGCTGCGCCGGAACGCGGTGGGCTATGCCTTCCTGCTGCCGTTCCTGATCCTGTTCTCGGTGTTTGTCATCGTGCCCGTGGCGGTGGCGATGTACTACTCCCTGACCAACTACAACATGATTCAGGCCCCCTCCTTCGTGGGCCTGGAGAACTACGCCCAGCTGATTCTCGATGATGACGTGTTCCTCATCTCCCTGCAGAACACGCTGCTGCTGGCGGTGGTCACGGGCCCCCTGGGCTACTTCGCCTCCTTCATCATGGCGTGGCTCATCACGCTGGTGAAGCGCGGGCGCGGGTTCTTCTCCCTGGCGTTCTACGCGCCCTCCCTGACCAGCGGCGTCGCCATGTCCACCATCTGGCTCATCCTCTTCTCCGGCGACCGCTACGGCTACATCAACAACCTGCTCCTGCGCATGGGCGTCATCATGGAGCCCATCCTCTGGACGAAGGACGCCAACTATGTGCTGCCGGTCATCATGATTATCACCGTGTGGATGTCCATGGGCAACGGCTTCCTGTCGTTCCTGGCGGGCTTCCAGAACGTGGATCCGTCCATGTACGAGGCGGGCAGGGTGGACGGCATCAAGAACAAGTGGCAGGAGCTGCGGCTCATCACCATCCCGCTGATGAAGCCCCAGATGCTCTTCGGTGCCATCAACGCCATCGTGGGCGCCTTCGCGGTGTTCGACGTGGCGACGGCGGTGGCGGGCATGCCGAGCCCCAACTACGCCGCCCACACCATCGTGGCGCACCTGTACGACTACGCCTTCACCCGCTTCAACATGGGCTATGCCTCGGCGGTCGCCATGGTGCTGTTCCTCATCACCTTTGTGCTGGGCCGCGTGTGCATGCGCGTGTTCCGGGACGACACCTGAGAAAGGAGGGCCCGCATCATGGTCGCTGCCAAAGCCGCATCCCGGCGCCCCCGGCGCCTGCGCATCCATCGCCCCTCCTTCTCCCGCACCATGCTGTACCTGCTGCTCATGGCGCTGGTGGTGTTCTCGGCGCTGCCGCTGTTCGCGATGGTGTGCCGCTCGCTGATGCCGCTGGACGAATTGTATCTCTATCCGCCCCGGCTCATCGTGCACAAGCCCACCCTGCGCAACTTCACCGACCTCCTCACCTCCCTGTCCTCCTCCACGGTGCC